>CAYGUD010000189.1:0-5099 GCA_964352865.1 uncultured Hyphomonas sp. | reverse complement strand
ACGGGCTTCGGGGCCGCATCTCCTCATCATAAACCCAGACGCCGTGCTGCGCCGGAACTCAGTAGCCGGAATGCAGAGTGCAGCTGCTGATTGCGCCGAACCCTGGATTGTCGGCGGCAAAATATTCGATCTCTATGGCCGGGAAGAACGTGGTCCGAGACGGCGGGAGCTCACGCTCTGGCGCGCCGCCACCCGTCCGTTGGGGTGGAATACATGGACTCTCGAATCTACCCCGCCGCCAAGTGAGCCGGTCGATATGCCGGTTATTTCCGGCGCGTTCTTTCTGACCTCATCCGCGAGCATGGCTCTGCTGGAGGGATTTGATGAAGGGTATTTTCTTCACGTTGAAGATGTCGACCTGTGCCGGCGGTGCCGCGCTGCAGGTGGCCGGGTCATTTATGATCCAAGATCCGGCGCCTTGCACTATGGCGCGACATCGGATTCCTCGCGCGCTGTGGTAGAGCGACACAAAGCCGATGGGCTGGCGCGCTATTTCAAGAAATTCGCAAAAGGTCCGTTCGAGCGTCTGGCTGTTGCGATGGTCGTGCCTTTGCTGCGCAGTGCAATGGCCCTCAAGCACCGCTAGAAATCGCGTTCAACGATGCTGGTCACGGCGGGCGTGAAGTCCTGGAAGTCATAATCGCTGAGTCGAAATGCCCAACCTTCTGCTTTTTGATTGATCGCTGCGGCGCGCCGGGCGCCTTCACCAGCTTCAATGGCGCGTAATGTCACCCACAGACCGTAAGGTTCACGATAGGCGCGTAAATCGATCTCGAGTCCGTCAAATGTCTCACTGATATGCCGCGCGATCGGTTCCGTGGTCAGATCTGATGCAGGCTTTACGTCAACCGGGGACAGCCGTGTCACCGCCAACGCCGTACTGGACGCCGCCAATCGAGAGATCAGGCGATCATTCTGATTCGGCGGCGCTGGCCGGAAACTGCGCGCGCCATTTCCTTCGTCGCGGCGCATATAGAGAGACTGGTTAGCCGCATCTCTTATTCGTACTGAACGTATCGCGGACGGATCGATTTGAATGATATCCAGATCTAACCAGGCACGGCGATTATAGAATGGCGGCAAGTTTCCTTCGGCGCGATACGTTTGCGCTTGTTCGGGGTCTCGCACATAGATTGTGTCGTTCTTGCGTCCAATAATCAGACTATGCATCAGTTCAGACTCTTCTCCAAATACTTCTATCAAGGCACCATTGCCGCCTTGTGCAGGGTTTCCGAGCCCGATGCGGTCATGTTTATAAGGATCATCGGTCCGCTTTTCGTCAAAACTCAGAGTCTCCAATCCGCCAGCAAGTTCCGCGAGGCGATCGGGTCTGACCGGATAGCCGCCTGTTTCTTCCAAAGTCCAACCAGACGCTGTCCGGGCCAATGTGTAGCTTTCATCGGCAAGTGTGAACTTCATCCGCTGGGCGTCCGCCCGGGTCTGACTGAACCCATCCAGAACAGCAGCGCCCATACGCGAGTGAGTGTTACTCGTCGGACCCTGGGTCAGACTGGTCAGACCGAACAGGAGCCAGAGGCCAACCGCGAGGCCGAGAAGGACGAGGACGTTCTGGCGTCGATTCTGCCGGGACGATTGGCTCATGTCTGCGCTCCACGTCGTGTTCTGACAAAAACGAGTAAGCCAAATAGACCCATCAGCAAGGGTCCACCAAGTATCGTAAATAGACGCAGCTTCAATTCCAGGCGATCAATGTCTCGCCGAAAGTCACGTTCGATCTGTCGCAATCGCTCGCGTGTGGTGACGATATCTTCGCGTAAGCGGGCCAGTTCATCACGTTCGGCTTCGTTCAACTCAGCGCCGACATCGCCATCGAAGAATCCTCCGGTGGCACCGACAGACTGTAGCTCTTCCAATCGTTGCTGCGATGTCGTGAGGCGGGTTTCAAGTCGCGCCTGTTCGCTGAAAAATCGCGACTGCGCTTCCTCGCGCATTGTATCTGCTGTCGTCATGGGGCGCCGCCCGGGTGCCCGGGCGCGCAGACTCATCAGGTCTGATCCACCCGAAAGGCTGTCCAACGCGTTCAATATCAATGTCGTATTGTCCGCAAACGCTACGCCGGATTGCAAATCGAGATGCAGTCCATCATCCAGCATGTCGGCGTCGGAAATTATCACAATATCCGCGTCAACAGCGCTTGTCGTCATGTGCGGCGGAGCTTCGGCTGCCGCAGCACGGGCCAGTTCGGCGTAAATAGGGTCGTCAGGAATATCGGTTGCAGGCGCGCCATCCGCGAATGCACTGATCAGTGGACCAGAAACACGCACTGCGACCGGTGCGGCGCCGATATCTGTTGCTTGATACATCGCCACTGTATCGCCAGCAGAAAGATCCAGCGCGGCGCGATCCGCTGGTATGTCGCTTGGTGCTGGCCCGGTCCGCATCAGGATCTCGCGACTGCCCGGGGCGCTATCGTTCAGAATCAGGCGGCCTGGTGCCCCAAGATTAACAGTCCGCGTCATGTCGGCGGTGATGATATTGACACGCGACATCAGCGCAGGCGGGATCGCCAGGAAGAGCGGGTGCTGCAGGACAGTCGTGCGACCGTCACCGGCATCGGCTTCGATTGACAGTGCGGTTTCAGTGTCGGCTATGGCGTCATCACTCAAACGTACACCCCAAACCGGCGCGAAGCGATCCAGATCAGAGCGGATCTGGCGATTGGTCATGTTGAATGGACCGGACCCCTGCGATGTTTTTGCCGCTGGATCGAGCAGTATCAGAGCCCGGCCGGTCCGCAGAATGAATTGATCAATTTGCCAGAGCTGCCAGTCCGTCAATTCTGGCGGGTGCGCGAGCATTAATACGTCAAGTTCGCCAGGAAGATCGACGAAATTCTCTTCGATCAGCTCGACTGTGAACGTCTTGCCCATTTCACGGCGGATTGTGTACCCGGCTTCATCTGTCAGGGCGTTCATCCCAGGCAGGGTCGACAGCAAACCGATCCGCGCGGGTTCAGGGCGATCAAGGCGCGCCAGCATGCGCGTGATGTCATATTCCAAACTGGTTTCTTGTTCAGGCGCGAGGAATGGAATGACGCGCTCATCATCAACAGCATTGCGGCCGATCAAACCAAAATAGAGAGGGTCACCGCCATTTGTATCCACGGCGATCAGGCCCGCCGCGACCGCCTCGTCCTCAGCTTTCCAAAACGGGGCCGGGTCGATTTCGCGTAAGCGGACATTGGCGCCGCCGAGCGTTGCATAAGCGTCAAGCAATTCCCGCACGCGCACGGCATATGCACGGACAGCGGGGAATTCCTGGCCGACGCTGCGGGTATAGACAAAAGTCAAATCGATCGGCTCAGCAAGGCTGTCCAGCGTTGCCCGTGTGCCGTCTGACAGTGTGAACAGCTTATTCTCTGTAAAATCGGCGCGCGCGCTTGAAAACCAGGTCTGCGCCAGCAAATTGGCGGCGCCAAATACCGCTATCAGAAGTAAACTGGCAATGATCAGATAGCGGCGCGGGGTCATTGTGCGCCTCCGCGCCGATGTCCAACAAATAGCGTATTCAACGCGACGCAAAAAGCGATAAAGGCGAAGAAGAAGATCAGACCGCGAAGCTCTAGGACGCCGCGCTGTGCGGTTTCGAAATGCGTGAGGAAAGAAAACTGTGCAATCGCATCGCCGGCTGAAGCGCCGAGCAGGTCCGCAACCGCGCCAGATACAAGCGGCCATCCGGCTGCGGTCAGGACAAAGGCGACCAGAACGCCGCTCACGAAGGCCAGAACAGCGCTGCGTGTCAGCGCAGATACAGCCGACCCAATCGCGAGATATGCGCCGGCCATGATCAGGCTCATGAAGTAGGTTAGCGCAATCGCGGCATTATCGGCAGGACCGAGAATATTGACAGCGATCCACCACGGGAATGTCAGAACCAGCGCGATTGCTGCGACCGTCCAGGCGGCGAGCAATTTTCCGATCACGAGGCCTGTGAGATTTACCGGCAGCGACAAGAGGAGTTCAGAAGTGCCGTGACTGGTCTCTTCGGCCCAAAGCCGCATCGCCAGCGCTGGCATGAACATCATGAACAACCAGGGATGCCAGTAGAAGAACGGTTCAAGATCCGCTGCGCCGGTATCGAAAAAGCGCGAGAGATCCCAGGTAAATATGCCGAGCACCAGCAAAAAGATCGCCACAAAGACATAGGCCAGCGGTGTCGCAAAATAGGCCGATATTTCACGCCGCCAGGCGGCCTTAAGACCGGTCAGGGTCCCGCGCCAATCCAGACTCAGCATGTCTCAGCCTCTTGGGTTTCGGCAAGGGAAATGAAAGCTTCTTCGAGACCGCCCGGTTTGCTTTTCGACAATGTTTCAGGGGTTTCGTCAGCAACGATCCGGCCATGATCTATAACCACCACGCGCGAGCACATGGCGGGCACTTCATCGAGCGTGTGGGTCGAGATCACAATTGCCTTCTCAGGCGCCATTCGTGCCACCAGCGCCCGCACTGCCCGTTTTTGAATTGGATCAAGGCCGTCCGTTGGCTCATCCAGCAAAAGCACTGGAGGGTCGTGGATCAATGCCGCAGCTAGGCCGACACGCCGGCGATAGCCTTTTGACAGTGCAGCGATCTGTTTTCCCGCGACGGTCGCAATGCGCGCGTCGGCAATCACCCGCTCTACGGCGTTTTTTCGCGCGCTGCGTGACAGGCCATGAGCATCCGCCATGAAGCGCAGAAAGGTCACTGGCGTCATGTCACGATAAAGCGGAGCGCCTTCTGGAAGGTAGCCAATCTGGCTTTGGGCCTCACGCCGGTCAGCAACAATCGAATGGCCATTCACCAACGCGTCACCTGCGTCAGGCTCAAGCACGCCTGAAACCATGCGCATTGTGGTGGATTTGCCTGCGCCATTCTGTCCAAGAAACCCAAGAACTTCTCCCTTTTGCAGTGAAAAGCTCAGATCAGTGACCGCGACATGGTCATCGAATGCTTTTCGCAAATTCTGAAGATCGAGCATCGTGGGTTCGCAGTCTGGTTCAAAGCAGGGTTAACCCCGTTTGGTACAGCAGGCCAGTAAAGGGAACACCAATATGGTGCAGCTAAATTTACGTTCATGAAAGACGGCGCCCCTCATAAATG
>CAYGUD010000188.1:0-5111 GCA_964352865.1 uncultured Hyphomonas sp. | reverse complement strand
CCGGTTCGGCGATGATTGATGCCTATGGCTTGCGCAATGACGAAATGCCGGTCGGCGCGCCGGTGCCAGCCCGGGCATCGACCCAGACCTTGAGAACATCGTCAGCAATGCTCGATTCCGCAGTCTCCGTAGCATCAGCGGTCGCTGGCGCTTCGGCCATGATTGTCGTGCAGGACGCCAATGCCAGCACAGATACAGCGGAATAGGCAAAATTACGGACCATCGAATCCTCCAAAATTCATTTGATATATCTTTATGCCTTTGTGGCAGGATCCGGCAATCGGAAACTCGGTCGCAGGCTGCCGCCTCAAATCCATGGCTTGGAGTTTGCAGCAAGGAAGGATAGACCGGACAGGACGTAACGGAACCGCGATATGCCAAAGACTGCTTCTATGAAATTCACGCCCGCTAATATCGACGAATCGGCTGAGTTGCCGCTCTATCAGCAAATCTATGATTTGCTGCGTGCCCGCATCATGGACGGCACAATGGCGCTGAATGATCGCCTGCCCGCGGAACAGGACCTGACCCAAGCGCTCGGTGTCTCGCGGATTACGGTAAAGCGCGCGATGAATGAGCTTGCAGTGGCTGGCCTGGTCCGCCGCCAACGTGGCATCGGCACAGTTGTAATCTATGACGTTGCAGCCCCGACCATCAAAGGCAGCTTCGAGACGATGATTGATGGCCTGACCCGCATGGGCCTTGAGACCGAAGTTCAGCTGCTCGACTGTACAATCGGTACTGCCAGTCCGGCCATTTCCGAAGCGCTAGAGCTTACGGGCAAAGTCACCAGCGTACAACGGATCGTCCGTTTGCGCCGCCTGGATGGAGAGCCGTTCTCCTATCTCGTGACGTATATCCCGTACGATGTTTCAGAGGGCTATGATGATGCACAACTGGCGTCAGAGTCATTGATCAAACTGCTCGAACAGGCCGGTCACGGTCCGGTTGAAGCAGAACAGACGATCACCGCCACGTCCGCCGAACCAGCTGTCGCCGCCAATCTTGGCGTTGCACCCGGGTCGCCGCTCTTGCGAATCCACCGGATTATGAAAGACGCCAAAGGCCGACCGGTGCAGGATATCACCGCTCATTACCGGGCTGACCGGTTCGAATATCATATGCGTCTGAACCGCAATAATGCGGCCGAACCAGACTGGACCACTGAAAAGTGACAATCTGACCCTCGCTATCTTCGGATTAAATGATATATCATTTAAATCTGGAGGATTTCAGCGTGCTCGATCAAGCCCTATTTGCGCTCTTACACGTGCTGGTTTTCGTCTACTGGCTGGGTGGAGACCTTGGCGCGTTCTATACCAGCCATTTCCTGACTCGAGAAAATGTCGCCAGTGATCGCCGCTTGATGGCCGCGAAAATTGTCGGCGATGTCGATATGGCACCGCGCACAGCATTGATCCTGGCATTGCCCACGGGCTTGATGCTGGCGGAGAGTAAAAGCTGGATCGCAATGGGCTGGCCCATCATTGGTGCAATTGTAGTGGCCTCGCTGGTCTGGCTCGCGCTCGCCTGGAAACTTCATCTCGCGCATGACGCCCCGCCAGCCTGGATCAAAACCACCGACACAAGCATTCGCTATGGTCTGATCCTGGCGCTCGTCACCAGCGGCGGCCTCGCCCTCGCCTCAATGATTGAGCTACCGCTCTTTATCGCTCTGAAACTGCTCGCTTTAGCAGGCTGTATCGCGCTTGGCTTGTACATCCGCGTCGTCCTGAAACCCCTCGGGCCCGCACTCATGGGGCTCACCGGTCCCGACGCTTTGGCCGCGGAAGCGGATCTTGCCTCTACACTGAACCGCGCCCGACCTCTGGTGATGGGGATCTGGGCGCTATTGCTCATCGCTGCGTTTCTCGGCCTCTGGACGCCGATATGAATCTAGGAGACTTTCGACATCATGGCTGACGATTTAAAATCCGCATCGGACCTCCCCGGTATTCTGAAACAGCAACTCGGCACGGATGGTCTGAAAGATGATCAGGCAAACCGCGAGTTCATGAGCCAGGACATTTGGGCGAAAGGTGATACGGCTGCCTTTGTCGCGACGCCGAAATCGATTGAAGAGATGCAGATCGCGATCCGCGCTGCGCATGCGCGCGGCATCTCGCTCAACCCACGCGGCGGCGGCTATTCCTATACCAAAGGCTACACGCCGGACCGCGAGAATGTCGGCATTCTAGATATGTCCGCACTCAATCAGATTGTCGAAATCAACACCGACGATATGTATGTCACTGTCCAGGCAGGCGTGACCTGGGCTCAGCTCTATGAAGCATTGAAACCGCACGGCGTAAGGACGCCATTCTGGGGACCGCTGTCTGGTATTGGCTCGACCATTGGCGGCGGTCTGTCGCAAAACAATGCTTTCTTCGGCGCTGGGAAATACGGAACCACTGGCGAGAGTGTGCTGTCGCTCAGCGTGATTCTCGCAGATGGAACGCTGGTCAAAACCGGCACAGGCGGGACCAGGAATGGCAAACCTTTCTGGCGCTATTACGGGCCCGACCTGACCGGCCTGTTCTGCGGCGATGCGGGCGCACTTGGTTACAAAGCCGATGTCACGTTTCGTTTGATTCCAACGCCAAAAGCAGAAGATACCGCGAGCTTCGAATTCGAGACGCGCGATGCCTGCGCCGAAGCCATGTCGCAAATGATGCGCGAGGACATTGCCTGCGAGATTTTCGGCTTTGATCCTAACCTCACCAAAGTCCGTCTCGCCCGCGCCAGTATCGTATCCGACGCCAAAGCGCTGACAAATGTCATGAAGAGCCAAGGCTCGTTTTTGAAAGGTCTCAAAGAAGGCGCCAAAGTCGCGCTCGCCGGCCGCGGCTTTATGGATAAAGTCGACTATTCCATGCATATTTGTGTCGAAGGTCGTTCGGCGACAGGCGTCAAGGAAGACATCCAGGTCCTGAAAGACGTCGCCAAAAAGCTGGGCGGCAAAGAGATTGAGAATTCAATCCCGAAAATAATCCGCGCCAACCCGTTTGGTCCGATGAACAATATTCTCGGACCGCAAGGCGAGCGTTGGGTGCCGATCCACGGTATCGTCCCTGTCTCTGAAGGGCCTGCGACCTGGGCGGATATCGAGGCAGGTTTCGAGGCGATGTCCGATGAACTCGATAAGTATGACATTCTGACCGGCTTCCTGATCACAAGCCTTGGAACGACCGGGTATCTGATTGAACCGGTCTTCATTTGGCCCGAAGAGATCTGGCCTATACACGAACATACTGTTGGCGACGAATGGATGAAAAAAATCAAACGCCACGACGCCAATCCCGACGCTACTGAAGTGGTCAATCGGGCCCGGCAAGTTGTGCTGGACGTGTTCACTCAGCATGGCGCGGCGCATTTTCAGATCGGGCGGACGTATCCGTTTAAGGAGGGCCGGGAAGAAGCGACCTGGAAACTGGTCGAAGCGATTAAGACTGCCGTCGACGAAAAAGGCATCGTCAATCCCGGCGCATTGGGGCTCGGCTGATAATGACCAAGTTACAAGCGCGTGATCCGCGCACCGGTATTCTCGACTATACTTTCGATGCGTCGAGCCGCGACGATGTGGAGCGCGCCAGCAATCGCTTGCGCGCTGCCGGTCAGGACTGGCAGAAGCTTGGCCTTGATGGCCGCATGGCAAAGCTGGGTGAGCTGTCGGACGCCCTGGCGCGGCATCGCGAGGCAATCGCCGAGCGCCTCAGCGTAGATACCGGTCGACGTCAGATATCCGGCCGGGAAGTCGACGGCGTAATTGGCGCAATATTTGGATGGCTGGCACAAGCCCCGCATTTATTGCCGGAAGGCTGGGCTGAGGGGCGATCAAATCCGGCCATTCGTCACGCGCCGCAATTTGTCCCTTACTCGCTTGTCGGCGTGATCAGCCCATGGAACTTTCCGGTGACGCTAAGCATGATTGATACGATCCCGGCTTTGCTGGCCGGGTGTACGGTGATGATCAAGCCATCCGAGGTGACCCCGCGCTTCGTTGAACCTCTTATGGCCGCGATTGAGGAAGCTGGTCTGCGCGATGTTCTTACCTTCGTGCAGGGCGACGGCGCGACCGGAGCCGCTTTGATCGATCATGTCGATGCGGTTTGCTTTACCGGTTCGGTGACGACGGGCCGCAAGGTCGCTGCCGCAGCAGCCGGCAATATGATCCCGGCTTTCCTGGAACTTGGCGGCAAAGACCCACTCCTGATATTGGAAACCGCAAATATCGACAAAGCCAGCGATGCCGCATTGCGCGGGTCAATTCTATCGACTGGCCAAGCGTGTCAATCAATCGAACGGATCTACGTCGCGCGCAAAATTCATGACGCGTTCCTCAAGCAATTAACCGAAAAGGCGAAAACCGTTGAGCTCAATTGGCCAGATATTGGCCGCGGTCATATCGGTCCGATTATATTCGACAAGCAGGCGGACATTCTTCAACGGCATATTGATGATGCCATTGCCAAAGGCGCACGTCTTCTGACCGGCGGCAAAATCGAACATCATGGCGGCGGCAAGTGGTTATTGCCGACCATCCTGGCAGACGTCACTCATGATATGCTGGTGATGCGCGACGAGACATTCGGTCCAATCCTGCCGGTTATGGCATTCGACACAGTCGATGACGCCATCGCCTTCGCCAATGACACTGAGTTTGGTCTTTCAGCGGCGGTCTTTGCGGGAACGCTGGACGAAGCTGAAGCGGTTGGACGACAGATCGAAGCCGGCGGCGTGTCGCTGAACGATGCCGCATTGACGGGACTTTTCCACGAAGCCGAAAAACACAGCTTCAAACTCTCCGGCATGGGTGGCAGCCGAATGGGTCCAGCCGGGTTTCAGCGCTTCTTGCGTCGCAAGGCGTTAATTGCCAATACAGGCGCACCAGCTCCGATTGGAGCGTTTGCCGAGGACGCAACTTGACCGCAGCCATTCGTTTAGACATCGCATCGCCGTTCGCTGAGATCGTCCTCAACAAGCCTGAAAAGCGCAATGCGCTCTCCGTCGATATGTGGGCTGCAATCCCCGGACTTGTTGCCCAAGCCACTGCCAATCCAGACGTCAAAGTCCTGATCCGCGGCGTTCTTGACATTAGCTTCGAACGGCAC
>CAYGUD010000187.1:0-5127 GCA_964352865.1 uncultured Hyphomonas sp. | reverse complement strand
ATATGTACCCGCGACATGAAACTGAGATCGGGTGAGGCTTGAATATCTTCCAACTCCGCTAATTCAGAATCGGCAAATCGATAGGTCTTGAGATTGGCGAGGGCATACCACGCGTCACCATTTTGCGGCGCGGCTCGAATGGCCGCCTGATAAGCTTCAATCGCTTGTTCAGATCGCCCATAGGTTTTTAGAGCGTGGCCGCGAGATGTCAGTGTCGCAGGATCTTCGGGAAGCTTTTCAAGAACCTTATCGAAGGCCACCAGAGCGCCTTCATAGTCACCTGCCTGCAGGCTTTCTATCGCAAACAGAGACTGAAAGATCGGACTATCAGGATCGCGCGCCAGCAGCATTTGAGCGTGCTCTAATGACAGGGCAAATTTCTGCCGTTTGCGCAGCACCTGGATATAGTCGATGCGCAGCTGAACATTATCCGGATCAAGCTCGATCGCGGTTTTGAGCAAGAAGTCAGCGTCTTCGTGGACGCCGAGCCGCGAGCCGATATCAGCCAGAAGACGCATGCCCTCAATATGTTGCGGATGTTGGCGCAAGAAGGCGCGCGCAATCTCTTCGGCGCGCAGGATGCGGCCTTCATGAATGTGATTGGTCACCGCAACAAGCTCACGCGGCAAGCTGCGAACGCGGTCGAGTTGCGCTTGCGCCTGAGCCGCCTCAAGCGATTTCCCAGTGGCGTTCAGCAGGTCAACTTGCGCCTGCCAACTCGCTGACAGAGCCGGATTGCACCGCGTTGCGGTTTCGAATGCGGCAATCGCCTGCGGCAGCGCACCTTGCGCTTTCAGCAAGTGACCTTCTTCCTGGTAAGCCCTGCCATAATCTGGCGCGGCCTGTTTCAGCCGCTGCAAATGTGATTGCGCAGTGTCATAATCATTCAGATAGCGGGCAGCCACAGCCGCTATGTAGAGCCCATCCTGATCTTCGGGATTGGATTTCAGAAGCACGTCTGCATATTTTGCGGCATCAGCAAACTGCCCGGCTTGCATGGCCTTCTGGGCCTGCAAGACAAGGTCGGATCGAGAAGATGGATCGCTGCTCATCATAGGCCCCATAAAGAGGCAGCGTCCTGACGGATCAAGACGCTGCACTCAGATGTGATATTTGGTATGACTTAAAAGTCGTAGCCAACCCGGACACCGATTGTTCGCGGACGCATCGGTGTGACGCGCTCGCGATCAAACACGAAATTGTTGCTGAGCTCAGCATATTCATTCGTCAGATTTGTTGCGAACAGTTCAGCCGACCACTGATCAGCGGTCACGCCAAGCGTCGTGCCGAGCGTCACATAGCCATCAATATCAGCTTTGTTGATCTCGATAATATCGCTGACGGAATCATCAGAGAAGACCAGTTGAGGCATGATGTGCGCGGTCAGGTTAGAGCCGCCAATTTCCCGCTCGAGATCCCATTCATAACGGGCCCGGATATTACCTTGCCAAGCCGGCGCAAATGCCAGTTCTGCGCCAACCAGAACATCATTGGTCGGGGTGAGGACTTCCGTAATCTCAGTGTCGAGGATGGAGAACGCTCCGGCAATGGTCAGCCCATCGACTTCAAATGGCGCCCAGGTGAAGTCACCTTCTAGGCCCTGAATTTCTGCGTTGGCTGCATTGTCCGAGAAGAACAGATTTACAATCGACGGATCAAAGATCGTCGTCTGCAGACCTTCCACTTCGACGAAGAATACCGAGCCATTGAACCTCAGAGAGTTATTGAACAACTCGGTTTTCCAGCCGAGTTCGTAATTCTTCACGTCATCGGTATCGACCGCGAATGGGACTGTGTATCCGCTTGGTCCTGCAGCGCCGCCTGGGCGGTTCAGCAGACCAGGGCGGAAGCCTTCGGAATAAGTCGCATAGAACAGCATGTCGCTATTAGGCGTCCATGTTCCGGTCAGCTTGTAGATCGCGCCGTCCGTCGCGGCCTTGTCAGGTGCACCAACTGTATTGTTCGGCGCAAACTGGGCCGAAATATTGGTCCCGAACACCTGAGCATCTGTTGTGGCGCCGAGATTGAAGAAAGACGAGTTGGCGGAGCCTTCAAGGTCAACTTCGATATCATACCACCGCGCCCCGACGGTGACAGCAAACTGCTCTGTCAGGTCGAACGTCGCTTCGCCAAACAGGCCAAGCTGTTCATCTGTGCGCAGGACATCATTTCGGAAAATCACACCTTCCGGAAACGGCCCCGGATCGCTGAAGTAACCGGGTGCTGCATTGCCGATCGCGCCCGTGACCGCTGTGTTCGTCAATGGGAAGTTCGGGCCGAACCCGACGACGCCATTGAAGCCAATTACAGCCTCCGAGCCCGGATAGGTAAAGTCGTTCAACTCTGTCAGTTCCAGGTCAGAATAGAAGCCGCCAAAAGTCGCGCGCAATCTGTTCTCGCGTGGTGTATTGAAGCGCAGCTCATGCGTCTGGACTTTGGTTTCCGTCGAAGAATTGACGAACAGATTTGGTGCCTGACAGGTCCCGGCAGGGCCCGCCGCGCCAGGATAAGTCACTGCGCCATCGCAGATATAGTAAGGCAGGTACTGACCAACGAAGAGATAGTCGGAATAATCGACTGTCTGGTCCGTCGTCCGCTCTGTGTACGCGCCGGTATAAAGCGCTTCGAGCATGCCGAGGCGCCCTTCCAGGGTCCAGCTTGTATTGTGGAAGCTGTCTTCCATATCGTCTTCGGAGAACCGCTGGACGTCATAATCATCGAGTTCAGGGTCGGCGAAGAAAACGCCTTCGCTGTCAAGCTGCTGCTGTGCGTGCGTAACCAGCAAGCTCCAGTCAGAATTGAATTCATAGGCACCGCTGAGGCGGAAGCCCGCATAGACGGTATCGTTGAAATCATTTTCTGCGATGCCAGAATTATTGGCCGAGATGAAGTTAACACCCAAACGACTGTCTCCGGCCTGGAACCCCTCGCGATTGGCAGAAACCACCGTGCCGTTCGCCCGAACTGTGCCGGCGGGACGGAAGCGCGCTGATTCTGCAGCAGAGCGCGTACCGCCAACATTATCGATATAGCCGCCCTGATTGTCGGTATAGATAACGCCGCGCAGAGCGAGCTTATCAGACACCGGCACGTTCAGCATCGCTTCGACACTATTGCTCATTTCGCCGCCTTCAGTAAACGACGTCGACGCTTTCAATGAGGCATCAAAGCCAGAAAAGTCAGGCTTATTGGTGATCAGACGAACTGTACCGGCTTGCGAACTGGCGCCAAACAGCGTGCCTTGCGGGCCGGAAAGGACTTCGACGCGCTGCAAGTCAGCGGCATAGACATCGAGGTTCCGGCCAGGCTGTGCCAATGGTTGCTCGTCAAGATAGAAAGCGACGTTCGGCGCGAGACCCGCAACGCCAGCGGTTGTCAGGTTCGGCGTGGTCGACGCCAGGCCGCGGATATAGATGGTGTTCTGGCCAGGGCCCGAGCCGCCAGCTGTGACGCCAGGCAATTGGATCAGATAGTCAGAGAAGTTCTTGACGCCGAGGGCATCAAGTTCCTGCTCGCCGATCGCGTTGACGGCGACCGGAATGCTTTGCGCGCTCTCAGAGCGTTTGGTTGCGGTAACTGTGACAGTTGTCAGGCGACGGGCATCGGCCTCGTCAGCATCCTGCGCAACGGCACTCATGCCAAATAGACTCGTCATGGCGATCAGTGAGACGCCACTCATAAGACGATACATATATAAATCCTCGGATTTGCTCTGATCACGCAGGCCCACGCCGAATTACGCAGGGCACACTAGAATCGTGACCTCTCTTAGGTGAGCGCTCTCTAGCATTTAGTTTGATGATTGAAACAAACTCAGCTGCTATTCCCGCACAAATCACCAAAGGTCGCCTGCAAGTGTGCCCTATATGACGCATATTCAAGCCGTAGGCCGCTACGTCAGGCTTTGTCCGGTGTGTCTGATGCTTTGAAGATCAACACATTTCGTGCATGACAGCTGCAAGCTGACAAGAATGCGATTTCACAATGCCCGACACGGAAAATGCCGCAGCCTCGGAGCTCGAATACGAGACCGATTACGAAGTCGGACAAGATAATGTCGAAGTGCTGGGCCTGGATGTTCACAACCCGGTTTTCTTCCTCGCCGCGACACTCGTGCTCCTGTTCGCGGGTCTGACCTTGGTTTTTCCGGAAATCGCGGGCTCTTATCTACTCACGGCACGGTCCTATACGCTGCAATCCTTTGACTGGTTGTTTGCGGTAACGCCGGTGATCGTTTTTGTGTTCTGTCTCGGCCTGGCGATATCACCTTTGGGGCGGATCCGGCTCGGGGGACAAAGCGCCAAGCCGGAATTCAAGCTCCACTCCTGGATCGCCATGCTATTTGCCGCGGGCGTCGGGATTGGCTTCATGTTCTGGGGCGCAGCTGAGCCTCTGGCCTATCATACGGACTGGTTCGGAATGCCCTTGGGCGCTGAACCTGGCACGCCTGAGGCCAACCGTTTGGCCTTCAGTGCAACGCTGTTTCATTGGGGTATCGCGCCATGGGGCATCTATGCCGTGGTCGGACTCTCGCTTGGATTCTTCGCGCATAATAAAGGGCTTCCGCTCTCCATTCGGTCAGCGTTCTACCCCCTGCTTGGAGATCGCGTCTGGGGCTGGTGGGGACATGTGATTGATCTGTTTGCCGTGGTTTCGACGATCTTCGGGCTGGCCACCACAATTGGACTGGGCAGCACGCAGGCCGCGAGCGGATTAGGCTATATGTTTGACTTCGAGCCGACGATCTGGGTCCAGATTGGGCTGATCGCGGCGATGACAGGTCTCGCCGTCGTCTCAGTCATTCGCGGCATGGATGGCGGGGTCAAACTGCTTAGCAATATCAATATGATTGGCGCATTTGGCCTTCTGGTTTTCGTCGTCATTGCCGGTCCGACACTGCTGATTTTCACCGGCATGGGCGAGAATCTCATCGCCTATATCATGGATATGCCAGCCCTGACCAATTGGGTTGGCCGCGAAGATGTGGGCTGGTTCCATGACTGGACGATCTTCTACTGGGCCTGGTGGATTTCCTGGTCGCCTTTTGTCGGTATGTTCATCGCGAGGATTTCTCGTGGGCGTACGGTCCGTGAGTACTTCTCCGTTGTTCTGCTCGCACCATTTGCA
>CAYGUD010000186.1:0-5171 GCA_964352865.1 uncultured Hyphomonas sp. | reverse complement strand
CTGAGTATCATGGTGCGCGTCCGCAATTTGGCCGCGATTATATCATTCCGACGCCTTTCGATCCGCGCCTGATCAGTTTCATCCCGCCATTCGTCGCCCAGGCCGCGATGGATACAGGCGTCGCGCGCAAACCCATCGCGGACATGGAAGAGTATCGCCACTCTCTGGCCGGACGCCTCGACCCGACTGCAGCGTTCTTACAAGGCGTACAATCTGCCGTGCGTCGTCAGCAGAAGCGGATCGTGTTTGCAGAAGGCGAAGAACCACAAGTCGTTCGCGCCGCCTGGACGTTCAAACAGCAAGAACTTGGCCATCCAATTCTCATTGGCCGAGAAGCGCAAGTGGCCCGAACGATGAAACAAATGGGCGTCCCTGAAGGAGCGCTCGAAATCGTCAATGCGCGTCTGTCTGACCGTAACGCCGATTATACTGATTATCTCTATGACCGTCTGAAGCGCCGGGGATACCTGAAGCGCGATACGCAGCGTCTGGTCAATCAGGACCGGAATGTATTTGGCTGCTGCATGGTCGCGCATGGTGATGCCGATGGCATGGTCACCGGTGTGACGCGAAACTACGATGTCTGCCTGACAGATGTCCGCCTGTCGCTTGATCCACTTCCGGATGCTGACGTGATCGGCATGTCCATGGTTGTCAATCGCGGCAAGACGATTTTCATCGCAGATACAAGTGTCAGCGAACTGCCCGACGGCGAGCAATTAGCCGGGATTGCCAAGGAAGCCGCAAAGGCGGTCAAACGCCTCGGCTTTACCCCGCGCGTCGCGTTCCTGTCTTACTCGACGTTCGGCAATCCGATGGGCGAGCGTGCGGAGAAAGTCCGCGATGCGGTTTCAATTCTCGATGCATGCGGTGATTGTGACTTTGAGTACGAAGGCGATATTGCCGCTGACATGGCGCTGAATCCAATGCACAAAGTGCTGTACCCATTCTCGCGACTGTCCGGGGAAGCGAATGTGCTGGTCATGCCAGCAATTCACTCGGCCTCGATTTCGACCAAGCTGCTTGAAGGCATGTCGCACGCGACGATCATTGGTCCGGTTTTGCTCGGCATGTCGAAATCCGTACAGATTGCTTCGCTCGGCGCGACCGTGAACGATATCGTAAACCTGGCGACAGTGGCAGCGTTTGATATTGACCGGGTGGGGTCATAGGGCGCTTGTCTAAGGTTCCAGCGTAGATTTGGGCGCGCCATACCGAAGCTGACGCGCCCACTCAAGCGCGACGAGTATGACCGGGACCATGCCGATCCAGAACGTCGTAACAAAGACGGTGAAATAGCCATCGGTCTCGATCAGTTCACCCAACCACGCGCGACCAAGCGATCCGATAAGCATCGTTAGCGAGGCAAGCAACGCGTATTGGACCGCAGCATATTTCGGATTGACTATGGATGTCAGGAAAGCGACTGACGCAACACTGGCGAATCCAACCGCAAGATTCTCCCCCGCGATAGCGCCCATCAAGCGGGTGAGTTCCGGGCGATTATCTAGGCCGAATAGCGGTGGAATGAGATTGAGCAAATGGTCCAGGCCGGTAACCGATAGAAAGGCAGTAACCGTGTCGCCGCCCTCCGTCGGAATAAACGTCGCTGTTTCAGCAATGTATCGCCCGGCGGCCAAATCTGCGAATAGAAGGTTTGTCGCGCCGGCCAATAATGCGCCGATAAGCAGGCAAGGCATGCGTCCCAAGAATACAAGTGCGACCGCTCCTAGACCGGAGCCGACAACCGTCATGATCACGCCGAACGTCTTGGATGCCACCGCGACTTCGTCATTAGTCATCCACAATGCTCCAAAGCGATCATCGAGATAGAAAAAATAAGCAAATGACCCCCAAACCAAGTCTGCGAACCTATAGGTCAGGATTAGCGCCAATATCAGAATGAATGCCCAACCTAATCGCTGGACCAAATCCATGAGTGGAACGATGACCGATCCGAATATCGCGTCGCTAATTGACTCCAGAAGTGAGCCAGACGCCTCGCTGATTGAATTGGTCTTGGGTTTGCGGAGGAGAAATGTCGCGACAAGGGCGGGAAGCAAGACGGTCAGTGCGACCACAATTGGTGCCTGATTGCGCATGAACATACGAGGACTTAGCGGGCTAGTGGCGGCGCCAGCTTCGATCTGCTCCGGCGTGGGGGACGTAAAAGTCAGGTAGTTCCACATGAAGGCTAGCAACATGAAGATCGCAATGCCCCAGGCCAGCATAACGCCGCCAGAAGCCCATCGTCGAACATGGCTCAGCAGTCCACTTTCACGGGCGAGGGCGGTCGCTTGTTTCGTTTGTTTCTGGGTTGGCTCTGGCGCGACTAAGGTGCCGAGCATTGCAACGCCCATCAGCAATGACAACATTGCAATTGTCGACGACCAGCCGATCCGCGCAGCCGCCACGAGCGCTAGCGCGCCCGTTAACAGGCCAGCAATCCGATATCCGAATTGATATAGCGCTGACATTAAATCCAGGTCTTCATCACTGCGCGCAACTTCGATCCGCCAAGCGTCTAGGACGATGTCATGAGTGGCAGAAAGAATTGCAATTGCCAGCGCCACAATCGCGACTAGCCCCAGGGATGAAACAGGATTGGTAAACGACAAAACGCCGATCAGAATCGCAATCAGAAATTGGAACGTTATTAGCCAGCTGCGGCGGGGCCCAAACGGCGTCTTGATGGGATGACTGGCTTTTTGAAAACCAGGAGCCCATATGAATTTGAAGCTGTATGCGAGGATTACAAACGACAAGACCCCAGCTTGTGAAACATCAACTTTTGTCTCGGCGAACCAAGCATTGAGCGTGCCGAGAACAACGCCATAAGGAATGCCTGCCGCAAAGGACAATAACAGCATTGCTGCCATCCGACGGTCATTAAGCGACTTGAAAGCGCGCAGGAGGCGTGGCGGCTGTTTCTCAGTCTGGGCCGCTGTCTCGCTCACGCTGCGCCTGCTTTCGAGGGCAAGTTGATCCATTTGAAGGCCAGTTGGCGCAGGGCTTCGGCGTCGAGCGGTTTCGCAGCGACTCCACTGGCGCCTGCTTGCCGCGCGCGTTTTTCGATCTCAGGGTTCATTTCAGCCGAGACCGCGATAACGGGAATGGTCGTTCCCGCCGCGCGAAGGCGTTTCGTTGCTTCAAATCCATCCATAATCGGCATCCGCAAATCCATCAGAATGAGGTCTGGACTGATTTGCTCCACGGCGTCGAGGGCTTCGCGTCCAGTTGAGGCGACCGTGACGGCGAATCCTGACGATTCCAAGGCACGGCGCGCAATCAGTCCGTTGATTGGATTATCGTCAGCGATAAGGACGTGCCCGGAGCCGGATTCCTGAGTCTCAGTTTCACTCGTTTGTCCACCCGCAATCGCCAGACCGCTCCGCTCAATCACGGAGGCTGCGCGCAGCGGCCGGATCAACCAACCGGCTGCGCCAAGGGTTCGGAATCGCGGCATCTCGGCGCGATCTTCGTGACGCAAAACGATCAAGGTAGGGGCGGCTTTACAGAGTGCGCGCAATGTGCGCTTGGGAAGATCGGCATTGGCGAGAATCAACCTCGCATTGCAGCGGAGCGCGGCTTCGGGCGGCGCAATATTGAGCACAGTCGCCCCGGCACGGATGAGTGTTGCAGCCACCGAAAGCGTCGTCGCGCCCGGCAGTCCAACCAGTGCGATCCGGCCATTGATCGGGTCATTGGCTGGGAAACTGTCTTTCGAAGCAACCTGCTCAAATGGCAACTGGACGCTAAAACATGTTCCAACACCAGTTTGGCTGGTGACAGATATGCGGCCGCCCATTGCGTCGCAAATGCGCTGAACGATGGCCAGGCCAAGGCCAACACCGCCATCTTTTTGGGCATCCTTGTGACTGACTTGCTGGAATGCCTTGAAAAGATTCTCCTGATCTGTTTCGGAGATCCCAGGGCCGGTATCGTAAATATCGAGGCATAGGGCGCCATGGCGATAATCGAGATCGATCAGGATCGATCCGGTTTCGGTAAATTTCAGGGCGTTGCCGACCAGATTAAACAGGATTTGCCGCGCCTTGCCGGAATCACCGCGGACGGTCAGGGCGCGATCGGTTTTGCACCGCAACGCTATATCGAGGCCCCGGCTATGGGCACGAGAAGATAGCAATTCGACAACTTCGCGGGCCATGGCCGTTGGCCGGAACACTTCTTCAGAGAGTTCAATCTCGCCAGCATCCAACCGTGCGAAGTCGAGCACATTGTTGAGCAAATCGAGCAGGCGCTCACCAGAATTTCGGATCGCATCTGCATATTCGCGCTGCGAAGGGTTCAGATCTGTTTCGAGCAACAGCGAAACCGTACCGAGGATGCCATTCAATGGGGTTCGGATTTCGTGGCTTGTGGTCGCCAGAAAGGATTGCTCTGCGTTGAGATCAGTCGTATTGTCGCTCATCCGGATAGATATCGCACATGTCGCTGAGGATTTGCTTAATAAGGATGCTCAGAAAGACAGACGACCAGAATGATCCGGCGAGACGGTTTCAAGCGGTCTGCGGCGATACGATAAAGCTTCCGCAATATGCAATCGACGCACGCTGTCTGAGCCCGCCAAATCTGCAATTGTCCGAGCCACTTTCAGGACGCGGTGGTAGCCGCGGGCTGAAAGACACAGTTTTGTTGCGGCCTCCGCCAACATGGCCTGACCCGGCGCGTCCGGAGTCGCATACTGTTCTAGCATATCCACTGTGGCGTCTACGTTCAGACCGCGATTCTGCGATGAACACGCGGTGTCGTAACGCTGAATTTGAATGGCGCGCGCCTGCGCCACGCGCTGAGCGACATCTGCGGACCCCTCACGTGCAGGCGCCAAGTTCAGATCTTTAGCGGTCACTGCGGGCGTGTCGAAGAACAGATCCACCCGATCGATGAATGGACCCGAGAGGCGCGCTTGATATTGTTGCGCACATTTTGGGCCCTTCCGGCACGGCCCCGCTTCGCCGCCACCACCGCAGCGGCACGGGTTCATAGCGGCGATGAGCTGGAACCGAGCCGGGTATTTTACGTGGCGATTGGCACGTGAGATTGTCACCTCGCCATCTTCCAGAGGCTGCCGGAGACTGTCCAGGACCTGGGAGGTAAATTCCGGCAGTTCATCAAGGAATAGTACGCCATGATGGGCCAGCGAGACTTCG
>CAYGUD010000185.1:0-5208 GCA_964352865.1 uncultured Hyphomonas sp. | reverse complement strand
CAATACAGATGACAAGATCCGTCCGAAAGTTCTGGCCCTGCATGGTTGGGAAGATCCAATGGCTACGCCGGACGATGTCATGGATTTCTCACGCGAGATGACACAAGCGAACGCCGATTGGCAGCTGCATGCCTATGGCGCAACGATGCACGCCTTCACCAATCCTGCTGCAAACAACCCTGATTTCGGGACCGTTTACCATGCTGGCGCCGATCGCCGTAGTTTCGCCGCCTGTAAGGATTTCCTCATCGAGGTGCTCGGCTAAGACGCAAGCCCTGCCAGCAAATAAAGGCCGGTCGCTGCGACACCGCCAAATAGCGCGTACGGTAATTGCGTACGCACATGTTCCATATGATCACAGCCAGAGGCCAGTGAAGCGATGATGGTCGTGTCCGAGATCGGCGAACAATGATCGCCAAACACGCCGCCGCCCATCACTGCGGCAATCGCCAGCGGCATCGGTACGCCTGCACCAACCGCTAGTGGCACTGCTACTGGCACGAGAATGCCATATGTGCCCCAGCTGGTTCCCGCCGTGAACGAGGTTATCCCAGCCGCCACGAAAAGGATGGCCGGGATCATCCATGGGGCCGGAAAACTGGACGCGATACTGGCAATGAATTCACGCATGCCGACGGCGTTCAGGCTCGATCCGAGAACCAGAGCGAGGAAGATCATTGTCACTGCCGGCAAGAGATCACCCATGCCTTTGAAACCGATCTCAACCAGCTCGCCCTTGGCGCGCTTGGAATGGGCCAGGCAGAAGAAGGCGACGACCGTCGCGAGAATGACCGACCAGAGAATGGCCTGGGCGCCCGAACCCTGACGAATATCACCGTCGCCGGTCCAGATCATGAAGCCGATGGTTCCGCCGATCATGACAATTAGCGGGATCGCCATATAGACCGCCCTGGACGGCGCGGCCGGGGCTTCGTTGAACGGACCAGTTGCGGCAGCGGCGGCTGAGCTGCCATTACGCTCTAACGCTGCGAGCGGGCCAAATGTACGGTTTGAAAAGACCGTGAAGAAGACAACCACAAGCGTGATCCAGGCGTAGAAGTTCAACGCGATGGTCGACATCAGCACACCCGTCGCGCCGTCGACCCCATTCTCATTAAGCAGGCCGAGCAGATAAGCGCCCCAGCCATTGAACAGGATCAACACACTGACCGGCGCACACGTCGAATCGATAATATAAGCCAGTCGCTCGCGGCTGATATTCAACTTGTCGAATAAAGGCCGGCCGAGGATGCCCGTTGTCAGCAAGCTGATATTGGTCTCGACGAAAATCAGCACCCCGCAAATCGCGGTAACCAGACTGGCGCGCCGCGGCGTCGACGCAAAACCGGACGATTGCAAACGTTCGACCATCGCGCTGATGCCGCCCGACTTTTGCATATAGACAATCAGCGCGCCGATGATCAGGCAGAACAATAAAACGCGCGTATTGTAGGGGCTGTCAAAGACGCCGACGGCGCGATCAATACTGCCAAGCGCGCCCATGAACGGATTGAAGCCGGCAATCATCGTCTCGCTCAGCCAGATCGCGATGCCGAGCGCCCAGAAGACGTTCCGGGTCCAGACTGCAACGATGATGGCCAGCAAAGGCGGTGTGATGGTCAGCCAATCCATGGCGTTAGTTCAGGACGTGCGGCGAAACCAGTTGGGAGCTACGCGCATCTTCCGCAGCTTGCACCAGGCGCATCATGTTGCCGCCCCAGATGTTGGCAACGTCGTCCTCTGAATATCCGGCCGCAAGCAAGTCGCGGGTAATTTTCTGCAGCATTGAAACGTCGCTCATACCGTTGACGCCGCCGCCGCCATCCCAGTCGCCGCTAATCCCGACATGGTCAGGGCCGATCAGGTCAAGCACGTGGAACGTATGCTCCATGAATTTGCCATAGGTCGATCGCGGGCTTGGATAAAGCCGGTTGACTTCGGCGCGTGCCGCCGCCCATTCGGCGAGCGCTTCCGGTTCCAATTGTGATGGGTCAGCGCCATACGCTTCGGTGAAGGCATCGACCGCAGCCTGGCGTTCTGGTGACGGAATCAATTCTTCGAGATAGCCGCCAAATATGTTCATTTGAATGACGCCGCCATTCTCTGCCAGTTCCAGCAGAAGCGCGTCATCGATATTGCGTGGATGGTCGTAAACCGCCTTGGCACCCGTATGCGAAAGGATGATGGGGGTCGTCGACAAAGCCATCATATCGCGCACTGTGTCATCGCTGGCATGACTTCCATCCAGTACCAGACCGAGACGATTGGCTTCGCGCACCAGGTCTTCGCCAAGCGGGCTGAGGCCTTCATAGACCTGATTGATGTCCGTAGCGCTATCGGCAAACTGATTGTTCGCAAAGTGAACCGGCGCAATCATCCGCAAGCCGCCAATGTAGAAATGCTCGAGCAAAGACACATCGGTGCCCAGCGGATAGGAGTTTTCCATGCTCTGGAAAACAACTTTCTTATTCGCCGCAAGAATGCCATCGACATCACTTGCGGTGAGCGCGAGCGCGACCTTATCGTGATACTTCGCCGCGAACTCACGGATCGCTGTCTGACGCATCAGGCCATGGGTTCGAGCGGCCGCATAGCTGGCTTCATCCAAGGGTCCCTGGCGTGTGAAAATCACCCAGAAACCGCCATCCAGGCCGCCTTCATTCATCCGCGGCAAGTCGACATGAGTTCCGTCTTCTTCAAAGCTGCCACGCTCAGTGAACACGTAATCCGGCGTATGAAACAAAGCCGGTGTATCGAGATGACTGTCAAAGACAGCAATCGACTCGTGAAAAGCATCAACCTTGGCCTGGCCAGACACGGATGCGACCTCCGGTGCTTGTTGTGCGACGATGACGCTGCCCGCGCCTTGCATTTGCGGTGCACAACTTGCCAAACAGAGTGCAATCGCACTCCCAAACCCTAGTCGGATCATATTCGAACTCCTTCAATCTGCATTTTGAGGTAAACGAGCTGCGCTTTATGGCAAGTCCGCAGGCTGTGGGTTATCCCAAATCAGCTCGGACAGGCCAACAAAGCGGCGCATCCGGTCAAGTTCTGCAGTCAGCTTCGCAGCCCGGGCTGCGGTCCACTGCACGCGGGGTTCCAGCCACAATTTGTGAACGTTCAGGATGCCGGCTTTGCGATCTGCTTTGATTTCGATCCGCCCGACAAAGCGATCGCCTTCGAGAAGCGGATAAACATAATAGCCCCAAACACGTTTTGCCGCGGGAACGAACATCTCGACCGTATAGTCAAACCCGAACAGGCGTTTCAGACGTGTCCGATCTCTCACCACAGGGTCAAACGGGTTGATGATCCGCAGCCGCGACGTCGGCGCAAGCGCGTGTTCAAGGCGCGTCTCTATATCAGCCGAGGCCCAGGCGGTTATGTGTTGCCGATCTGCGGTCTCCACCTCAACCGGGACCAAGCGGCCTGCGTTTTGCGCCACCCAGGTCTTGGCTTCGGCATTCGACATCGCGTCCCAGAAGCGCTGAATATCGCCTTCGCTGCCGAACACCATCCGGTCCAGCGCATTCTCGCAAAGCCAGTCAATCTGCGCCTCGTCAGACGGTGTTTGCGCGAGCAGGTCTGCCGGGATCACGCGTTCGCTGAGATCATAGAATTTGGTGAAATTCTCACGATGCGAGGTCGAGAGCTCGCCCGCATACCACATATAATCGAGCGCCAATTTGTGCGGTGGGCGCGCCCACATTTTCTTTTCGCCCTTGACCTTGGTATCAAAAGCCTTGGTGCACAAAGGCCCCTCTTCCTGGATCCGCGCCTTGATCGAGTTGCGGCCATCCGCATCGAGCATGCCGCGATGCCATTCCCATTTGCGCACTTTCGCTTCGAGACGCCGGAACTGACGCTGCCACATAGGATAGAAATCCATCGGCAGGACGGAGGCGTCATGAGTGAAGTGTTCAAACACGCGTCGATGATCCGCCATGTGCCGGTTGAGCATCGGTTCGCGATAATTCTGATTGCGGCTCCACAAGATATGATGATGAGCGCGCGCGACGACCTGAATTGTGTCCAATTGCACGAAGCCCAGCCGTTTGATCAGCGCATCAAGATCAAGTGTGCCAGTCGGAGTTTCGGCCAGACCCTGCCCGTCCAGCCAGAGTCGGCGTGCGTCACGGTTGGAAATCCGCAGCGGTGCTTGCGTCATAGGTGCAAACCGTCACAGTCGAAGTCCGCAGCGCTCATTCCCCGTCCTCTTTTGACCGCCTGATCGCGCGCCACTTTTCCAGACGCTCCGCAATCGGTTTTTCACGCCCATGACCTTTCGGCTGATAGAACGCCACCCGGTCCATGCCATCCGGAAAATAATTCTGCCCGGAAAAGCTCTCCTCCTGATCGTGGTCATAGGCATAGCCGTCGCCATAACCCTGCTCTTTCATCATCTTGGTAGGCGCATTCAGGATGTGCTTTGGCGGCATCAAGGATCCCGTCTCGCGCGCCGCCGCTCGGGCCCGTTTCAGGCCGACATAGGAAGCGTTCGACTTTGGTGCCGTCGCCAGATGGACGACTGCGTGCGCCATCGGAATCAGCCCTTCCGGCGCGCCCAGACGCTCAAACGCCCGCGCCGCCTCGCCTGCCACAAGCATCGCTGTTGGATCTGCGAGGCCGATATCTTCGCTCGCCATAACCACCAGCCGCCGCGCCAGAAAGAGCGGATCTTCGCCGCCTTCCAGCATGCGCGCGAACCAGTAAAGTGCGGCATCCGGGTCCGACCCGCGCACTGATTTATGCAAAGCCGAAATCAAATTATAATGCTCTTCGCGGTCCTTATCATAGGCTGGTGCCCGTTTCTGAAGCGCTTTTGAAAGCTGTTCCAGACTCAGTTCCTGGCCGCTCGTGGCGAGGGTGAATGCCTGTTCTGCGAGATTTAAGAGATACCGCCCATCACCATCTGCCATGTCGACCAGCGCTGCCCGCGCACGATCATCCAGCGGCAAGGCACGGCCCGTGTCTTGCTCTGCACGCTTGAGCAGACTCTCCGCTGCATCCTCATCAAGCCGGTTCAGGACCATCACCGCGCAGCGGGACAGCAAAGCCCCGTTCAATTCAAAACTCGGATTCTCAGTCGTGGCGCCAACCAAAGTGACTGTTCCGGCTTCGACATAAGGCAGAAACCCGTCTTGCTGCGCCCGGTTAAACCGGTGGATCTCGTCAACAAAAAGCAACGTACCCTGACCCATATCC
>CAYGUD010000184.1:0-5237 GCA_964352865.1 uncultured Hyphomonas sp. | reverse complement strand
GGCGAAGTGATCACTGAATATAACGGCCAGAAAGTCGAGCCGATCGCGTATCCGTATCAGATGATCGAATACCGTTACGAAAATGGCCGGATCTACGGCGATGTTACCCAAGGCGTCGGCGACCGGGTCCAGAAAATTATCTCAGAAGACGGCATCGCGGCGCGGCAGATTGGCGACACCTGGGCGTTTACCGCTGCCGTATTCCTCGACTTCCCGCTGCCAACCGGCGCGCAATATCAGGCTTGGGAGAATTATGACTTCTTCATCAACCCGGAAGGCAGTGTTGAAGAACCCCATCAGATGAGCTGGCAACGCTATGGCGCGTTACCGTCCTGGGCGGGCGGCGAACAAGCGATCTATCATTTGCTGTCGCACCGGGTCGAGGCCCATGATGAAATGCCGGAGCAATTGCTCAGCTGGGCACAAGCGAACAAGCCGCAATGGCTTGCGCCGCCAGCCAACCTGGCTGAGATCGCAGCGATACAAGCGGGCGATGCTGCAACCGGGTTCAGCGATTAGCCAATGGTCGGGTGGTCGAGTTCAATCAACTCATACCAGGTGGCCATATAACCGCCGACGCCGCCCTGGACGAAAATGAAATCGTCCTTGGTGACCCACATGTCGTAAGATGGATGCTGGACCCCGCCCATGCCGGGACCTTCATCATCGACATAGCGGAAATGGTAGCATTCGAACGTGCCCGCTTCGACCGTGACTGTTTCGTCGCCGACATATTCAAGACCGATATTGACCTCTGAAACAATTGGAGGGGTTGCGCCGCGATGATCTGGTGAGGGCAGGAACACGCGCACATTGCGCCGGGTCGGTCCGTTAGATCGATCAATCACCCGGCACATCTGTGCGTCGCCGATGATCGGGTGCGTGCCGAAGCCATCAAACGGACCGTCGGTCTGACGGACTTGTGAGACGCGGCCAATGCTTGGGCCATAACTTTCGCACTCGATCGAGCCTGAGCGATTCTCGTCCAGGTTAAATTTGAACCAGCCAGACCCCATAAACGTGTCGCCTACGGTGAGCCGCAAATGGCAATCCATTGGGTTGAAGTTCTCGTCAGTCGAATAGACAATATCTCGCATGACCGTGGGATCAGGATCATGAATTTCGCAGTGCGCGCGGACGGTCATCTTGCCATCGCTGTGATGGGTGATGTTGAAAATCTCGTCGCCGCGGACCTGGTCCATCATGTCTGGCTTCTTTGACGTGTAGCGAATGCGACCGCGAACCCGGCGGTGTTTCATACGGTCAGTCATGCCTCAATTCCCTTAGTGATATCATCCGTCGGGCCGCCTGCAGCGCGGTGTGCGATGGCTTCAGCGCTTTCCCAGATCTTGCCGCCGATATATTGGCCGATCGAGTTGGAAAACTCGTTATAGGTGATCGTCTCATACATGCCGCTGGTGATATATGGGTCACCGGCCATCAAAGCCTTGGCATCCTCCAGATCATCCGCCAGCACCAGAAAGACCGACCCGACCAGCGCGTCGCCGCCAGGGTCGCGAATGGGGCCTGCCGTGACATAGCGCGTCCAGTATTTCTCGACATGATCGAGATGTCCTTTGAGATGGATTCCGCGCGGCTCGGCGCTGTCGGGGCCGTCGCGGCATATGACCAGATAACAGGTCTGTTCTGGGCGCGGGACAAAGGGCGGCGTTTGTGGGAACTGGCTCATTTGGAATGGCTCCTATTTCAGCACGCCGCTCGCGATGAGGCGATCAATGACGGCTTGTTGCTGGGCGATGGCTTCACTTCGTTCGATCATCTGGGCGTCCGGCGTGCGATTGGCCGGGGCATGATTGGCCTGGCCATACGCGCCGGCAAAGGCCTGATTGGGCAGCCGGGAAAGCGTATTGGTCATACCGGTCTTGCGCCGGGTCTCACGTAGCGCACCGATATCAAGCACAGCATTCGCGTTCAGCGTCTCGCCCTGATTGGCCTCTGCCAGTGAACGGCCATACCAATCGAGAATGATGGACATGCCATCGGTTGAAGCCGATGGAACCGGTGTGCCGATAATCTCCGCGCTATTGGCCGAGACGACATAGGCGATGTTCTCAATCGCGCGGGCTTTCTTGGTGATATGTTTCGGCGTCAGTGTCGGCGCCCCGACTTCGCTGGTCGGATGGCAAAAGACTTCAGCCCCTTTGAAAGCCTGCATGCGCGCGATTTCCGGATAAAGGATTTCCTCGCTGGCAATTGTCCCGAGCTTGCCAATCTCCGTGTCGGCAACCGGGAAGACCGCGTCTTCGCCATAGATATCGAGATACTTGTCCCAGACATCGTACGGGCTCGGTGTATAGAGCGAGATCATCCGGCGATAGCGGAGCACAGTGTCGCCATTCGGGCCGTAAATGACATTGGATTGAAAATAGAGATCCGGAAAATTCGGGTCGGTCTCATAGTGGTTCGAGCAGAGATAGATGCCGAAGGTCTGCGCCAGTCCGGCAAGTTTGTCTGGCATAGCCCCGTCCATCGGAATGGCGGCTTTATCTTGCCATTGCTCGCGCGTCTCGCCGAGCGGGAAGCCTGTCATCCAGTATTCCGGCAACACAACCAGTTTTACATCATAACCGTTAAAGCCTTTGAGAAAGCCTTTGGCAGAGCCGATCTGCCCCCGCACACGACCAATCGCACGGTCCATGCGGGCATGCGCGTCTTCAATCGATTTATCCTGATTGACCGCATCGCAAACGGTCTGAAGGGCGAGGGCGGAGTAACGCATCGAGGAAGATCCTTGGGCAAGTGATGGGGCAGCCAGCGCCGCGGCGCCCGAGCTGAATAGAAAAGCGCGGCGGTTCATCCGGCAACCTCCCGAAACGCGTGGCAACTCTCTGCAGCTGTGGCGATGGACAGGCCGTCCATCGCGGTAAGAGCATCTAGAACCTGCCGCAGGGCCTGAATACGAAAAGGTTGGCCGAGCACATAAGGCGTCAGGGTGAAGCCAAACGCCGACGCGCCTTCCTTTTCATGTATCGACAGATGATAATTCGCCGTCTCAATGATTTGCGCGGCCCATTCTTCTTCGGATTGGGACCGATCAATCAGCAGTTTGAAATCGCCAAGCTCACCATAATGAGGGAGTGTCCAGACAGGAGCAGTTTTCGTCTTGAACGGCAGGGGTCGTTGATCGGCTTCCCAGTCGAGGCAGTTTTCAAAACCAGCTTCAGCGATCAGGTCCAGCGTCCGATAGCTTTCATTCCGCGCCGGGCTCATCCAGGTTTTTGCGTCCGGGAAGGCTGTGCGCGTGTCATTTATGAGAGCACGCTCGTCGGCCTCGCAGAGGCCGTCATGATGAATGTGAGCCGTCGAAATGCCATGCGCTGCGATCTCATGTCCGGCTGCTCTGATCGCGTCAACAAGAGGCGGATAGCGTTTCGCGATTTCAGCATTGATCGCGAATGTCGCTTTCAGACCGCGTGTTGCAAACTCGCGCATCAGGCGAAATATACCGATCCGGTTCCCGTAATCGCGTACAGTGAAATGACGCAGATCCGGATAGGGCGTCTTCATGGCGCCCGGGTGTTTGAACGGCGCGGTAGGCGGGTTGAGTGGGAAGAACTCTACCGGCACGATAATCGTCGCAATCGATTTCGTGCCATCCTTCAGGGCGACGGGGTCGCGTCGATCAGCTGGATCCCACTCATAATGGGGGTTGTCGAACCCATGCTGGCGATGTGGATAGACGAGATAATCATCAGGCAGGGGCAAATCCGGTCCCTCCTGTTGCAACACCGCGGCCTGAAATATCTGCCAAAGTCTGATCAAAATGATTGTCGCGATAGAATTCTGCGATCTCGGCGCCGGTCGTGAACCAGACATCGTCGCGGTGGGCGCAAATGTGCTTCAGGGCTTCTTCAAACACACGCAGCCGATGCGGTTGGCTCACCAGATAGGCATGCAGCGGAATACACATGACTGTGCCGGACTGTTCGCCTTCTTCAAGTAGCTGATCGAAATGGCGGATCAACAAGTCGGTATATCTCTGCGGGCTCCAGCCCTGGACCGAATAGGTGATGACATCATTCACTTCGAGTGAATAAGGCATCGATACCAGCTTGCCGGACTTGGTTTTGATTGGCTGAGGTTGGTCATCCTGGAAGAGGTCACACGTATACCAGAAATCATGCTCAGCAATCAGGTCGAGCGTGCTCTCTGTGTGAGTCAAAGCAGGAGCGAGATAGCCGCGAATACGTTTCCCCGTGGCTTGCTCAACGGTGCGGATTGAATCCTCAAGCACGGCGCGCTCCTGCGCTTCGTTCATGCCATAAGAATAGCGCGTATTGTAAATGCCGTGCGAGAAGAACTCCCAGTTTCGGGCGTTCACAGCTTCGATGATTTCCGGGTGATGGTCGACCAGACCGATCGATAGTGAGATCGAGCCGCGCAAATCATACTTGTCGAACAGGTCCATCATCCGCCAATGGCCGACGGTGTTCCCCCATGTGCGTTGCGAATAGGCCGTCACGTCCGGATTACCGCGCGGCCAGCCCGGGCGCTTGTCATTGTGCGGTGGCTGAAACTCGTAATATTCAATGTTCGGTGCGATCCAGAAGGCGAGCTTCTTTCCGCCCGGCCAGACGATTTTGGGACGGCCTTCATAAGGCCAATAATCATATAGGTTTGGATCAGCGTGCATCAGGTCTGATACCCCGCAATGGCGTCATGTACTTCGCTGACCTGAACGACATCGGCATATTTGATCAGCAAGTCGGTCAGGTTAGCGAAATGATAGCTTTCATGCTTGTCGGCGACGCATTCAATCGGAACGATGGTGCGATAACCATGACTCAGACTATCGACGGCAGTGGCGCGGACGCAGCCACTGGTCGATCCACCCGTGACCACAACCGTGTCGACTTTATGCCAGGTTAGAAAGCTTTGCAGCGGTGTTTCGAAAAAGGCGGACGGCATGCGTTTCGTGTAGACTGCGTCAACCGCCTCATCGATGTTCACGCGGTCATCAAACTCGGTGCGCGGCGATCCACGTTTGATATTCTGTAGACTATCAGGCGTGTCAGTGCGGGTTCCCCAGACACCGGCATCAGCGGCATTGGCCATATAGGCGACATGAGTCCAGACAACCGGCAGACCTTTGGCGCGCGCCGCGCTGGAGATGGCATCAATATGCTCCATCTGGCGCGGGTCAGTGATGTAGCCGCTCTTCGGATAAAGGTCTGGGCGCGTGTAAGACTTATGAGGATCGACATTCACGATGGCGA
>CAYGUD010000183.1:0-5277 GCA_964352865.1 uncultured Hyphomonas sp. | reverse complement strand
GATGGCGGCTGGCGGCGTTCCAGATCGCAATCAAAAATGGACACTGGCCGTTCTATATCAGCAAATGGACCGCTTTCCGGAAGCTTTGGTCTGGGCTGAACGCGTCCTTCAGGACGATGGACCGGGGGCTGAGCGCCAAGTCTATGACTTCCTGATTTTCCTCTACGACAAAACCGGCAACTTCGCCAAAAAAGCGGAATTGCTCGAACTCCTGCTGGCGCGTAACCCGTCAGATCGCCAACTTTGGGATGCCATTTCAGGAGACTACTTCCGAGGCGGACAGGATCGCAAAGCGTTTGAAGTGCAAAAAGCCATGTACCTTGGCGGCATTCTTCAAACCGAAGATGAGTTGATGCGGATTGTGAACTTCTACAACTCGTTCGACGTGCCTTACTCGGCAGCAAAAATTCTCGAAAAAGAAATGAATGCCGGCCGCATTTCCAAAACCTATCAACGTCTCGAACTGCTCGCCAATCTGTACCAGGTGGCGCGTGAGTTCGAAAAAGCGATCCCGGTGATCGATGAGGCGGCGAGAATCGCGCCTGATGGTAAAATGTATGAGCGCCTCGGCCGCTCTTACAGCGAGCTTCAGGAATGGGCGAATGCTGAAGATGCACTGATCAAAGCGATCAATAAGGGCGGTCTTGCCAATGCTGGACTCGCCTGGGTGCTGGTCGGCCAGTCGCGCTACGAGCGAGACGATCGCGCTGGCGCTCGCGAAGCATTCCGCAATGCGAACAATCGCGGTGGCCGCGGCTGGATCGACTTTATGGCTGCCGAAGATAATACCGCTGTCGCATTGGCACGGTTCGAAATCTTCAATGAAGTCAGTGACTACAAGAAAGAGAAAGAGCGCTGCAAAGACCTTATCGTGATCGGCAATGCTCCAGAAACCTGTGAGACGGTCGACGAACGCCTCGCGGCGGCGGAAGAGAGACTTGCAGAGTTTGATCGAAACACCTGATTTCAATCCAAATCCTGAGCCAAGCCTCGGACTTTCAGGTCCGGGGCTTGTTGTTTTCTGAAAAGCGTGAAACCAAGACCTATGGTAGATCTCAGCCTCAAAACACCTGAAGATGAAGCGATTTGTGCGCGCATTGCAGAGCTAGAATCAGTCATGCAGGCCCGGATGTTTGCGTGGGCCAAAATCAATACCGGAAGCTGGAACAGGGCGGGGCTCGATGAGCTGGCGCCCAAAATCGGTGACGCGTTCAGTGCGCTCGATGCCAAAATCGAAATGATCGCCACGCAACCATTTGAAAAAATAGGAAATAATGGTTCCGCCGAAACGTTTGAAACCGGACCCGTCATACGCATTTCTTCGCGTCCGCAAGCGCAAATGCAAATCGTGATGAGCGGCCATTATGATACGGTTTTTCCACCCCAAACGTTTACAGAGATCACGGATATCGGTGACGACAAATTCAATGGTCCTGGCCTTGCCGACATGAAGGGCGGCTTATCCGTCATGCTCGGCGCCTTGCAGGCCTTTGAAGCGGGGCCACTCAAAGACAAGCTCGGCTATCAGATCGTCATCACGCCTGATGAAGAGACCGGCAATTTTGCCAGCGCGCCATTCCTCACCGAGGCCGCTCAATCCGGCGCGATGATTGGCATGACGTATGAGCCCTGCATGGACACAGGCGCGATGTCTGGCGGGCGTAAAGGCTCAGCCGTATTCGACGTCGTACTGCATGGTCGCTCCGCGCATGCCGGCCGCGCCAAGGAAGAAGGGCGCAGCGCCCTCGAGGCAGCGGCTGCTATGGTTGTTGCCTTGGAGCAGCTCAATGGCCAGCGAGACGGCGTCACATTCAATGTCGGTGCGATCGATGGCGGCGGTGCGGTCAATATCGTCCCGGATCTGGCAATTGTCCGGTTCGGCGCCCGAGCGCCCGATGCCGATGCGGCGGCCTGGGCGACAGATAAAGTCAACCAGTTGCTCGCCGATGCGCAGGCGCGGGATGGAATTTCCGGACATGTCCATGGCGGCTTCTATCGCCCGCCAAAGCCGCGCAATGCGGCGCAGCAGCGTCTGTTCGACGCGGTGGCTCAAACCGGCAAAGCGATCGGGCTGGAGCTGGAATTTGTCGATACGGGCGGTGTCTGCGAAGGCAATAATATTTTTGCTGCGGGCGTTCCTAATGTTGACACTTTGGGCGTCATGGGCGGACGCATACATTCTGATGAAGAATATGTCGTTATGTCGAGTTTCGTTGAACGCGGACAGCTTTCAGCACTCCTCTTGAATAGAATTGCAGATGGGCGCCTCGATGCGCCGAAAATTAAGGCGTTGATGGGATGAGTTCGCCCTATGTAATGAGACAAGCAGAGCTGTCGGATTTTGATGCTCTGCGTTCGATGGCTGTGGAATCCGGTGCCGGGTTTACTTCGCTCCCCGTCGACGAAGAAATTCTGCGTAAGCGGTTGTTGAAATCCGTCGATTCCTTTGCCGGGCGTTTGGAGCAGCCTGAATATGGCAAGTATCTTATGATGCTTGAGAATACCGAGACCGGCGAAATTGGCGGTTGTAGTGCTGTCAAAGCCGGCGTTGGTGTAAAGTCGCCATTCTTCAATTATCGCATCATCACGCTTGCTCAGGCGAGCCAGGAAGCCGATCGACGCTTTGATATGGACGCGTTGATCCTGACCAATGAATTTGTCGGGTGCACGGAAGTCGGAACCTTGTTCTTGCGACCACAGCATCGGGGCGCTGGCGTCGGGCGGTTGCTCGCGCAGTCACGCTATTTGCTGATGTCGACACAGCCGCAATGGTTTGGCGAAAAAATCATTGCCGAGCTACGCGGTGTCGTTTCGCACGACGGTGAAACACCATTCTGGGAGCATCTCGGACGGCACTTCTTCAAAATGTCATTTACCGACGCCGATTATCTATCTGCGACGACTGACAATCAGTTCATTCTCGATCTGATGCCGAAATATCCGATCTATGTTGATCTGCTGCCAAATGAGGCGCGTGAAGTGATTGGACGGGTCCACGTTGATGGCGTGCCAGCGTTTAAACTGCTCGAGTGGGAAGGCTTTGCATTCGAACGCGTCGTCGATATTTTTGATGGCGGCCCGATTATGCAAGTTTCACGAACCATGCTTCGAACAACCCGCGAAAGCAAAATCTATGAACTGGAAGTCGGTCCTGCGACAGGGTCTTCTGGCATCGTTGCCCGCACAGACCTTAAAGAGTATCGCGCATCACTAATCGAAGGTGCTGTGCTCGGCGAGACCCGTTTCATGACGAGCCAGGATACGCTCGACAAACTCAAACTCAAACGCGGCGACAAAGCCCGAATCTGGCTCAGGAGTTAACATGGCCAAGAGTGCGTATATCAACGGCCAATGGGCTGAGGGAACTGATGACTGGTTCGAGAAAACCAACCCAGCGACGGGCGAAACCAGCTGGGAGGGTCAGGCCAGCAGCGACGATCAGGTTTCAGAAGCCGTCAGTGCCGCCCGTAAGGCGCAACGCGCTTGGGCCCGTTTGCCGCAACACGATCGCACCAATGTCCTGGAACGTTATGCTGAGGAAATCGCCAAACGCTCTGACCGTGTTGCCGAAGCAATCAGCCGCGATATGGGTAAAGTCGCCTGGGACGCGAAAGGCGAAGCTGGCGCCATGGCGGCGAAAGTCGGGATCTCCATCAAGGCACAAGTCGAACGTGCCGGGACAGACTTTTCCGAAGCTGCCTTTGGTTCGATGCATCTGACGCACCGCCCACATGGCGTTATGGCGGTGTTCGGACCGTTCAATTTCCCGGGACATTTGCCCAACGGACATATCGTGCCAGCGCTGCTGGCGGGAAATACCTGTGTTCTGAAACCGTCTGAATTGGCGCCATCCGTTGCGCAGATCATGGTCGAAGCGTTTGAAGCGGCAGGATTACCGGATGGCGTGCTAAACGTCGTCCAGGGTGGCCGGGACACGGGCGCATCCCTGCTCGAAAGCGATATAGACGGTCTGTTATTCACCGGGTCCGCGAAAACGGGCCTGTTCTTTCACCGCCATTTTGCTGGTCGCCCGGAAGTCATCCTTGCGCTCGAAATGGGCGGCAATAATCCGCTGATTATGTGGGATCCAGCAGAGGTAGAAGCCGCCGCAGATATCGCCGCTCAATCGGCTTTTCTGACCACCGGCCAACGCTGTTCTTGCGCGCGACGCGTCATTCTGCCGACAGGCAAATGGGGCGATGAGGTTGTTGACGCGATCGTCGCCCGCGCCAAGGCGCTGCGGATTGGCGACTATACAGAAGACGACGCTTTCATGGGACCGCTGGTCTCCGAAGACGCGGCGCAAAAAGCTGTCGATTTCCAGATGATGCTATCCAAGAAAGGCGGCAATTCATTGCGCCGACTAAAGCGTATGGATCGCGGAGGTGGATTTGTGACGGCTGGCGTCATTGATGTCACTGACGCGAAAGACATTCCAGATGAAGAGCTGTTCGGGCCGCTCATGCAAATCATCCGCGTCGACAGTTTCGACGAGGCGATCGCGCGCGCCAATGACACCAAATACGGTCTATCGGGCGGACTCGTGAGCGACAATGATGCGCTGTGGCTGCAAGCCCACTCAGAAATGCGCGCCGGTATTCTTAATCGCAATCGCCCAACCGCAGGCGCCAGTGGGGCAATGCCATTTGGCGGACCTGGACATTCCGGCAATTTCCGCCCGGGCGCCTATTACGCTGCGGACTATTGTGCCTGGCCGCAAGCCAGTCAGGTGTCAGACCAAGCCACCAGACTTGGCGGGGTCGGTTTTCCCAAGTAGAGAGCCATTTCATTCGGCCTCGCCCTGAGCCTGTTGAGACGCGAGCGCCGACCTATTTATTCGGGTGTGACTGAAAACGCCCTTCAGCAGGCGCAAGGCAGGGGTTCCCATGTCTTCCACGAAAACCGTTGAAGTGAACTTTGATGGCCTGATCGGGCCAAGCCATAATTATGGAGGCATGTCAGACGGCAACCTCGCGAGCAAGACCAATGCTGGCGACACGTCCAATCCGCGCGAAGCTGCGTTACAGGGCCTGGAAAAGATGCGCATGCTTGTCCGCGCTGGCTTCGTCCAAGGTGTGCTGCCGCCGCTTGATCGACCAAATTTTGGGTTTTTGATCGATGCCGGTTTCAATGGCGATGAGCATGAAATTATCGAAGCCGCTGCCAAAACGGCCCCGAAGCTTCTCAAGACGGCTTTTTCTGCGAGTTCTATGTGGACGGCCAATGCGGCAACGATTTCGCCGTCATTTGGCTGAGTGATCTCGACGGTGATATCGT
>CAYGUD010000182.1:4640-5279 GCA_964352865.1 uncultured Hyphomonas sp. | reverse complement strand
CCAGAAGCGATTACACCCCTGTTCGAAAAGACAATTGATCGATTCTCTGTGATTTTTCATCAGGTCAGCTTTCAATCGGTCGGCCTGTCGACGCTGCAATCCCGCGCCGTTGCGGGTCTGGCCAACGGAACCTTTATCTTCTGCCTGCCTGGCTCGAATGGCGCCGTCAAAGATGGCTGGGATAAAGTCATTTCTCACCAACTGGATAGCCGCCATAAGCCTTGCAACCTGGTTGAGATTATGCCGCGACTGATGGAGCAATAGCGTGAGCGACTTAACCCATATCGGCCCGGATGGCCGCGCCCGTATGGTCGATGTTTCCGACAAGTCAGAAACGACGCGGGTTGCCATCGCACATGGATTTGTTCGGATGTCGAAAGCTGCGTTTGACGCAGCCGTCGGACGTGACACCAAGAAAGGTGACCCGATCGCGATTTCGGAATTAGCGGGAATCATGGCGGCCAAGAAAACCTCAGACCTTATCCCGCTCTGCCACCCTCTGCCTCTATCCGGTGTGAAAGTCGAAATACGCGCCGACGCGACAAGGTCCGAGTTTGAAGTCACGGCGCGCGTCAAAACGACAGGAAAAACCGGAGTCGAGATGGAAGCCCTGACAGCCGTTAGCGGCGCCTGTCTCAC
>CAYGUD010000182.1:0-4630 GCA_964352865.1 uncultured Hyphomonas sp. | reverse complement strand
CTCTACGACATGTTGAAAGCAGTCGACAAGTCGATGCTGATACATGGCATTGAATTGCTCGAAAAAACGGGCGGCAAATCTGGCACTTATCGAAAGCAAGACGGATGAGCAGTCTGATCAGCGTCGAGCAAGCTGTCGGCCTGTTGCGGGCGCTCCGCCTGCCAACAAAGACTGAACAAGTCCTGCTTGAAGATGCGCTGGGCCGCCGTCTAACACAGCCAATTATTGCACACACCGCCCGCCCGCCGGCCGCCATGTCAGCAATGGATGGCTATGCCGTCCGGCTGGATGATGTGCGAGCACCAGGCACACGGTTGAAACTGATTGGCGAAGCGCCTGCTGGTCACCCATTCAATGGTCAGGTCCGGACCGGCACTGCCGTTCGAATATTCACCGGATCAGTCGTACCAGACGGCGCCGATCATATTGTCATCCAGGAGAACACAGAACGTGATGGCGATGATGTCATCAGCATCCAGGCTTATGACGCACCAAAGCATATTCGTGCGGCTGGCATTGATTTTTGCGTGGATGATATTCTGGTATCATTAGGCACAACACTCGCGCCAGCTCATCTCGCGGCCGCTGCCGCGAGTAATAATGCCGCCGTGCAAGTCGAAAAACGTTTGCGCGTTGGCATGCTGTCCAATGGTGATGAGTTGCGCCCACCAGGTTCGGATTTACAACCCGGGGAGATTATCAGTTCCAACCCGTTCGGCCTCGCCGGATTGATCGAAAAATGGGGCGGCACAGCGATCAATCTTGGCACAGCCGCAGATACGATGGACTCCATCCAAGCTCACATTGAAGCGGCAGACGTCGATATCCTGCTACCGATTGGCGGTGCATCTGTTGGCGCTCATGATCATATGCACGCCGCGTTCGCCAATTCAGGATTCGAAGCCGTCTTTCAGAAAGTCGCGGTACGTCCTGGCAAGCCCGTTTGGTTCTCAAAATCCGATGACTGTCTGGCGCTGGGATTACCTGGCAATCCGGCCTCTGCCATCGTCTGCGCTCACCTCTTCCTCGCCCCCCTGCTCGGTCATGATTGGCGAACCGAACTGGTCACCGCGCGATTGCTCAAGGATGTTGAAGCAAATGGCCCGCGCGAACACTTTATGAGGGCACGAATTCAAATCAGCGATGAGGGTACACTGGAAATCGATCCGGCACCCAGTCAGGACAGCTCCCTGCTCCGCACATTCATATCTTGTAACGCTCTGATCCGGCGGTTGCCGAATGAATCCGCTCACATCACCGGGCAAGGCATTCGCGCCTTACCGATCGCTCCAATTGTGTAAACCGCACTCTAGCTTGCGAATGAGAAGCGAGTGCAAAAACAAATTCGAAAATCTTTAAAACAAGGCTTTACTCGCTGAACGTTTACCTCATTATTCAGGGGAATGCGCGCAGAGAATCCTATCGGGGACGACCGCGCCAAATGCCGGAGGATGCCCAGCATGGCGACACTTAAGATCAATGGAAAACCCGTAACCGTAGACGTTGAAGACGACACCCCCCTACTCTGGGTGCTTCGAGAACAAGCCGGTTTGACAGGGGCGAAATATGGCTGCGGAGTCGCACAATGTGGGACTTGCACAATCCATGTCGATGGCAGCCCGGTGCGCTCATGCGTCTATCCTGTCGGCGCTCTGTCCGGATCGGAAGAGATTACCACAATTGAAGGGCTGTCAGATGATGCCAGCCATCCCGTGCAAGAAGCCTGGGCTGAGCTCGACATCCCACAATGTGGATATTGCCAGCCAGGTATGATCATGGCGGTCGCAGGAATGTTGAACGATAATCCAAATCCCACTGACGAAGATATTGATGCCGAGATTACCAATATCTGCCGTTGTGGAACACTGGCGAGGGTGCGCAAAGGCATCAAGCTCGCTGTTGAGAAAGCATAGGGAAAACAGATATGGCTGATACAAGTTTACTTTCCCGACGCGGCTTCATTGTCGGCACTGGCGCGACTGGCCTGACAATCGGCATCCTGGCGAGCTGCTCACCTTCTGCGACAGAATCAGACGCACCTGACTATTCCAACCTTCCGCCAAATGACGAGGTCAATGCCTGGGTTCATATCGATCATGATGACACAGTGACGGTGCGCATCGCGCGCTCCGAAATGGGCCAAGGCACGCTAACGGGTCTTGCGCAATTGGTGGCTGAAGATCTCGATTGCGATTGGGATAAAGTCAAAACGGAATATCCAACTCCGGGACAAAACCTCGCTCGCGAGCGTGTCTGGGGCGACTTCTCCACGGGGGGCAGTCAGGGCATCCGTGGCTCACAGGATTATGTTCGAGAAGGCGCAGCAGCAGCGAAAGCGATGCTGATTGAAGCGGCGGCGAATGAATGGGACGTCCCGGCCAGTGAATGTACGTCCGCCAATAGCGTCATCACGCATGGTCCTTCTGGTCGGACAACAACTTATGGCAAAGTCGCTGGCGCGGCTTCCAAACTTGCCCCGCCACTTGAAGTCAAAGTCAAAGACCCGAGTGAGTGGAAAATTGTTGGTCAGGCGAAACCGCGTCTCGACACTGCCGATAAACTGACCGGCAAGCAGGTTTACGGCGCAGACATTCAACTTGACGGCATGCTGAATGCCTCGATCCGGCAATCGCCAAAAATTGGCGCGACGGTGAAATCATTCGATGCTGCGGCAATTGAAAACATGCCGGGTGTCAAAAAAGTTGTCGCGCTCGATGATCCGTTCAGTGACGGGCAAACTGCGATCGCAGTGATTGCTGATACCTGGTGGCACGCCAACAAGGCGCTCGACGCCTTGCCAATGGAATGGGAAGGCGGCGTCGATTTCTCGTCAGAAGCCTTTGAAGCTGAACTGGATGATGGCTTGACGGCCGACGAAGCCTTTGTCGGCAATGGCGGCGGCGATCTGGAAGGCGCGTTTTCAAACGCGGCTCAAATGGTTGAAGCAACCTATAATATGCCGTTCCAGAACCACGCCTGTATGGAGCCGATGAATACGACAGCGCTTTATACCGAAGATCGCTGCGAAGTCTGGTGCCCCACGCAAAACGGAGAATCTGCGCTCGCAACTGTCTCTGAGGCCTCAGGCCTGCCGATTGAACAATGCGAAGTCTACAAGATCCATCTCGGCGGCGGCTTTGGTCGACGCGGTATGCCGGACTATGTCCATCAGGCTGTTCTGATCGCCAAGGAAATGCCGGGCACACCGGTTAAACTCTTATGGACCCGTGAAGAGAGCATGAAACATGGCTTCTTCCATCCGATCACCAAGGCGCGCGTCCGTGGATCTCTGGATGCAGATGGTAATCTGACGGGGATGCATTTGCGAATTTCCGGACAATCCATCCTAGCGGCTTTGATTCCACAAGCCCTTCAGAATGGTGTCGACTATGCGACGTTCCAGGGTTTGCTGCCGTCTGGCGTCGACCCGCGTCTGGAAGATCAGACGCTGAAATACACGTTCGATAATTTCCTGGTGGACCACGCGATGCGCAATCCGCCGGTGCGTCCGGGGTTTTGGCGTGGTGTGAACCTCAACCAGAATGCCATCTATCTGGAATGCTTCATGGATGAGGCCGCACATGCTGCGGGCCGTGATCCGCTGGAGTTCCGTCTGGCACATCTGAAAGACAGCCCCAAAGCAGCGGCGGTCTTACAAGCGGCTGCGGCGCGCTCTGGCTGGGGTGAGGATGATGGCAAGGCACGCGGCCTCTGTGTGATGTACGGATTTGGGGCCTATGTCGCAGCCTGCGCCGAAGTCACCGTCGACGACGATGGCGCCCTGTCCATTGACCGTATTGTTGCGGCCACTGACCCCGGTTACGCCGTCAATCCGCAACAAATCGAAGCGCAAGTCGAAGGCTCATTCGTCTACGGTCTGTCGGCCATGCTGTACGGTGAAATCACATTTGTTGACGGCGCCGCACAGGAGTTGAATTTCGACACGTTCAACTCAATGCGGATCGCTGACATGCCGGAAGTTGAGACGATCATCATGCCATCTGGCGGATTCTGGGGCGGCGTCGGCGAGCCGACAATCGCCGTTGCGGCTCCGGCCGTGCTGAATGCCATTTACGCCGCGACGGGCAAACGCGTTCGACAATTGCCGATCAAGGATCAGAATCTGAGGGATGTATAACCCCCTGCTCCGCTTGATCCTGCTGCCGCTAAGTCTGCTTGGCTTAGCGGCCTGCGGTCAGGCGGCGACTTCAGCTGATCCGGCAGCACCAGATACCCAATTGGATGCACTGAGCCATGGCGCAATGCTCGCTTCGACCTGTTCGGGATGTCATTCTGAGCAGGCAGGCGCAATCGCGTCGCTCGGCGGCTATTCCGAACGGATGCTGATTGAGGCGATGCACCAGTACAAAACTGAGACTGATGGAACGACGGTCATGCACCGCCTCGCGCGCGGCTATTCAGACGAGGACATCGCGGCGATTGGCGCTTCTCTGGGCACAGATGAGGCATCCGAATGAACTCTCATCTGAACCGCCGTCACGTTTTGCAAGGGACAGTTCTCGGACTTGGCGCAGCGGCGCTGCCGGTTCCTGCGATGGCGCGCACGACAGCGCGGATTGTGATCTTTGGGGGCGGTTTTGGCGGTGCAACAGCGGCCCGTATGCTGAAA
>CAYGUD010000181.1:0-5281 GCA_964352865.1 uncultured Hyphomonas sp. | reverse complement strand
GCGAACGCGCGAAATATGACCCTCGATCATTTGATTTGTTGTGCGGGCGGCGGCGGGTTGATTAGTGGGATCTGTCTGGGATTGAGCGACGCCAGCGCGGCGACGAAAGTCTGGACCGCCGAACCGGATGGTCATGATGATTGGAAGCGATCTCTCGAAGCTGGCCGTATTCAATCCAATCCGCCAGGCACCCGGTCAGTGTGCGATGCCATTTTGACCCCGCAGCCAGGCGAACTGACCTGGGCCATTGGGTCGCAATATCTCAGCGGGGGATGCGTCGTCAGTGACGCTCATGCTTACGAGGCCATGCGGCTCGCATTTCGCCAGCTGCGGGTCGTTGTCGAGCCGGGCGGCGCGGTGGCGCTGGCGGCGGCTTTGTTCCGATTGCCTGAGGACGCCAAAGGCAAAACAGTCGGCGTTGTGCTGACAGGCGGGAACGTCGACGCCCGGCAGTTCGCGCGCGTCTTGAGCCGCGAGACCTAGGCCTCTTTCATCACCCTGGCTTTCTGGCGCTGCCAGTCCCGCTTGGCTGAGGTTTCTCGCTTGTCGTGAGACTTTTTCCCCGTCGCGACGCCAATCAGCAATTTTGCGAATCCGCGATCATTGAAATACAGCTTCAGCGGGACAATTGTCCGCCCGGCACGATTGACGGCTTGCGCGAGCCGGTTGCGTTCTCGCTTTGAGATCAGCAGCTTACGTTTGCGTCGCGGCGCGTGATTGAAGCGATTTGCACCTTCATATACCGGGATATCCGAATTGATCAGCCAAAGCTCGCCTTCTTCGATTGTGGCATAGCTTTCGGCGATATTCGCTTTGCCATTGCGCAGCGATTTTACTTCGCTTCCGGTCAGCATCAGACCAGCCTCAAGCGTGTCCTCAACAGCATAGTCAAAGCGCGCGCGGCGGTTTTGCGCCACGAGTCCGTCGGATCGACCTTTGGATTGAGCCTTCTTCGCCATGTTTCTTATTGCAGTCCTGCGGCTGTAAGAGCGTCATCGACCCGTTGGCGTGTGGCCGCGTCAGGGGCGACTATGGGTAATCTGACTTCGTCTGAGCAAACGCCCATCTTGGCCAGAACATGCTTGGCAGGGCCCGGCGAGGGCGACAGGAACATGGCTTTATGAATATGGATAAGGCGCTGATCGAGGCTGCGCGCGGTCTCAAGGTCGCCCGCGTCAAACGCTGCATGCATTTGCGCGCAAAGCTCCGGGGCGACATTCGCTGTGACCGAGATACACCCGGTGCCTCCCATGGCACGATGCCCGAGACTGGATGGATCTTCACCAGACAATTGAATAAATTGCTCGCCCTGTGTCAGCGTCGCCTGCATCGAGACCCGGCCAAGATCGTTGCTGGCATCCTTGATCCCAACAATATTTGGCAGTTTGGCAAGTCGCCCAACGGTTTCCGGCATCAGATCACAGGCGGTGCGAGATGGCACATTATAGAGAATGATTGGCAAGGAAACGGCCGCATCAATGGCTTTGAAGTGAGCTTCCAGACCGGCCTGGTCGGGTTTGTTATAATATGGGCAAATCACCAGAGCGGCGTCCGCGCCGACGGTTTTGGCATGCTCAACCAGTTCGATCGCTTCTCGAGTCGAATTTGAACCAGCCCCAGCAATGACCGGGACACGGCCGCCCGCGATCTGAATGCAGAGCTCCACAACTTCGCGATGCTCCGAATGCGACAGAGTCGCTGATTCGCCTGTCGTACCGCACGGTACAAGCGCAGCAGAGCCACCTGAAATCTGGCGTTCAATCAAATTTGCAAAGGCGTCTCGATCAATGGCCCCGTTCTTGAATGGGGTTACGAGCGCTGGAATGGAACCATGAAACATCTGTCAGATACACACACTTGGGTTGAACCTGGCCACAAACTGCCAGACTTTGAACATATACGGCCTATAAACCTGAATCAGAATGTATCAACGGCAGGGAATGTAAGGACACTGAAAAAGCTTATGCGTTATCGCTTCATCGGCCTCACTCTTCTTTCTGTTATTATTGGAACAGGAGGCGCGCTCACCAGCGCTGCTCAGGTGCCCACGGCGCCGAGCCTGAAACCGCAACTGGTTGCGGCCTCTGACGTTGTCGCCACACGCGACGCGGCTTTGCTCCGTGAAGGCTTGCAGGCCGTCGATCGCGGTGATTGGTTCGAAGTCCGGCAATCAGAATCCCTGATTCGCGACACAACCGCTCGGGATATCCTGACATGGTACCGGGCGCGCCGTGATTCGCGTATGTTGTTTGATGAAATGGACCGCGCGCTGACGCGCCTTGGCGGCTGGCCGGAAATCAACACAATCCGCGCTCGCGCTGAAGAATTTATTGGCGGCTCGACTTTGGATGCCCATGCCCGCGTCGCGTGGTTCGAAAACCATGGCGGTGCCAGAACCGGTATTGGTCACATCACATTTGCGCGCGCTCTGGAAGCATTGGGCCGCGATGAAGAGGCGCTGCGCGAGGTTCGCGCCGCCTGGCATGGTCGCACGCTGAACAAAGATCTCAGCCAACGCACTTACGCCAAATATCAGGACAAGCTTACCCAGGCCGACCACAGACAACGGGCCGACTTCCTCCTCTGGACCCGGCAGACAAGCGCCGCGGAACGCATGAAACCGTTGCTGACACCGGACTGGAAGACACTTGTTGATGCCCGATCCAGGTTGATCCGCCGCGCCCGCGGTGTTGATACAGCGGTTGATTCCGTTTCCCGTGAATTGCAAAGCCATCCGGGCCTTCTGTTTGACCGGGCAGAGTGGCGTCGCCGCGCCCGTATGACGGATCGGGTCACGCCTTTATTGCGCCAGATTGATGGCGCGAGCATCCCGGCTGCCGGTCGCAGCCGCCTGTGGAAAGCGCGCCATCCACAAGCTCGGACAGCTTTGAAAAATGGCGATTGGCGCCTGACCTATGAACTGGCAGCCCCGCATGGCATGACCAGTGGCCGCGACTTTGCCGAAGCCGAATGGCTCGCAGGCTGGGTCGCCTTGCGCCACCTTGGCGATGCCAATCTCGCGCTGGAGCATTTCGAACGCCTGCAAACGGGTGTTTCAACCCCGATCAGCTTGTCGCGTGCCCTGTACTGGAAAGGCCGGTCACACGAAGCGCTCGGTGATCAACCCGCTGCCGATGCGGCTTATGCGGCGGCGGCGACGCACCGTTTCTCTTATTATGGTCAGCTCGCAGCTGAAAAAGTCATGCAGGGCACGATCCAGATTTCAGCCGCCTACACCGTGACTGAGATGGACCGTAGCAATTTCGATAGCCGGTCTCTGGTGCGCGCCATGCGCCTGTTCGCTGAGAATGGCTGGGATGCCTCGTTCCGCAAATTTGCCTACCATCTCGATGACCAGTTGACCCGCCCTCAGGATTTTGACCTTCTGGCCGAACTTGGCCGTCAATATCACTATGCTGATATTGGTGTGCGCGGCGCGAAAGCTGGTCTTGCGAAAGGCGTTGTCGCGCCAGACGCAGCTTATCCGCTTGTCGACTATACATTGTTGCGCGAGCCGGACGTTGAACGTTCGCTAATGCTGGCTCTGTCGCGTCAGGAAAGTGAAATGAACCCAGCAGCGATCAGCCACGCCAATGCGCGCGGCCTGATGCAGTTTATCCCGCGCACGGCAAAACTCGAAGCCCGGCGCCAGGGCCTGCCGTTCCGGACCAGCTGGCTGACAGATGATCCGGGCTATAACATGACCCTGGGCGGGGCTCATCTCGATACATTGCTGAACCAGTTCAATGGCAGCTATATCATGACCGCTGCGGCGTATAATGCAGGCGCTTCACGTCCGCAGCGCTGGATTGGCGAATATGGTGATCCGCGCGCCGGCGAGATCGATCCGGTGGACTGGGTTGAGTTCATCCCGTTCAGCGAAACCCGAAATTACGTCCAGCGCGTGCTCGAGAATACCCAAGTCTACCGCCACCGCTTAAGCGGCCAGCCTGAAGCGATCCGCCTGTCAGACGACTTGCAACGCGGCCGGTTCGGGAAGAATTAGCAGGCGCGTATCGCAAGCAAATGAAACGATCTGGCCTCTCGATTGAGGGGCTGAGGTCCGCTATCGGCGTCGGAGCGGCCGTTGATTCTGCTATGGAGCTAAGTCGTCTTCCAGCACGAACCTCTGTCTAGTTTCGTTGGAAGGCAGATAGCACTGGTCAAGTTTACCGAACCATGAGTACCGGTTATTCGCGATGCGGGCATATACCCAGTCTCGAATTGAAATGGGGATAAATCTAAAAATCCTAATGAGACGCCCTGGTCCGCCGACGCGTTTGGCAATTGCAAATACGGCATCTGATAGGACATGTCCTTTACCGTCTTCGACAAAAATAAACGTGTGGGGATCATCGGGATCAACCCCGTTTTCTCGAGCCAACTGGCGTCCTTGAACTGACTTGATCGCCACGAAGCGTACAAGCGGCGCGCCCTGATCATAACGCAGTACATATCTGACTGCCCGCGAACAAAGAACGCATTCTCCATCGTAGATGTATATAGGCGCTACATTCATGTTGGAGATATAGGATTTCGCTAGGATTTCACAACGCACGTGCGTTATTCGAATATGCTGATGACCGTAGCGCTACTTTCGGCGTCGGAGCAGACATTGACCCAGGCACTCGCGATATACACTTTCGATGCGTCCCCTCATCGGCTACCTGTTCATTGACGACAAGTCTTGGAACGGAGGAGCGGGATTGAAATTAAACCGCAGATCATTTCTAGGCGGTTCGACCTTCGTGATCTCGCAAACTCTCTGGGGGTGCGAACAAAAAATAAACTTACCGAAACTCGGCGACGAGCTGTTTGCATTTTTGAATGCCAACCAACGCGTTGGCAATAGAACACCGCCTGTTTACGGCGCAAAAGGTGTTTCTAGTTCCGAGATGGCGTCGATTGCAGATCAGCTTGGGTTTACTCTGCCTTCGGATTTCAAGTTCTTATTTGAGAATGTAAGTGACCCGGATGGAGTTTTGTTCCCATGGTCCAATTTTTCGATAGAGAATTACCGGAATAGTATCGGCAGGGTCTGGTCAGGAATCGCGTTCGATATTGAACACAATGCAGTGTGGTTAAAGCGTTGGGGGGATAAGCCCGACACGCTCGGGGAAGCAAAGGAGATAGCCCGACGTGACTTCCAGAATTGGCCAAAACTTTTGCCTATTTGCGGTCACAGATTTCTGCCAGCTGAGCCCTCGCTCTCAGACAACCCAGTTTTTTCAATCGTACAGACCGACATAATTTACTACGGCATGAATCTGGCTGACTATCT
>CAYGUD010000180.1:0-5315 GCA_964352865.1 uncultured Hyphomonas sp. | reverse complement strand
TAGGAAAGGCGTGTAAGATTGTTGTCAGTATCTGTCAGATTGGCAAAATAGGCCGTTCCGGTGAGCCCGAAAATGTCTTTATGCTCGATAAAAGCCCAAGCAAATCCTTGCGGTTCTTCGTAGCTGATGCGCGCATCTCTGCGGAAGGTCGGAGACTGTAGGAAGTTCTCGTAATTAATCCCCCAGGCCCAGTCCGTATTCGGAATGTCATGACGGAGATTCAGCTCATAAAAGTGAATGGTGTTGCTGTTGAAGTCGCGCGTGACGCCGGTCAGAGGATCGTCCAGGAACGTGTCCTGAAGAAAGGTCTCATATTCGATCTGCGCGCCTTTCCAGCCAAAATTATCGAGCTTGAGCGTGCCTTCAATTTCGAGCGCGATGCGCGAAGCTGATTCGAGGTTGCCAGGACCCTCGCCGCTGCCAATTGGCACCAGATCAACCAGATCTTCGATCTCATCGTAGAACACTTCTGCTGTCACGGCGCCCCAGGTGCCGAAATTGCGTTCTGCTTCGAGGGCAACCCGCCATCTCTGATCGGGGACAATATCGACATTACCGGTCTGATCATCGCCCTGATTCAAGTCGACATTGGAGACAAAGTCGAAAAAGTTGAGCTGACCAACCTGGCGTGAAACGGATAGGTTGAGATTGGTTTTGTCATCCATGGTCCAGGCGAGCGATGCGGAGCCTTTGGGGCGGGTAAATGTCCGGGTCTGACCATTGGCGCCATCCGACATGATCTCGGACTGTTCTGCGCCAAGAGACAGCTGCAGTCGCAAATCCTTGTTCAGTTGCCGGCCATGCGTGATGAAAGCTTCAGCGCGTTTCTCTTCAACGCGAATGCTGCCATCTCCAATATCAATTGGCGCAACCGATTCCAGAGTATCCCCGCGAAACAGGGCGGCTTCGCTTTCCAATGTGTTGAGCGCGCCTTCCAGCGAGAATTGCCAATCAGAATTGTTCGTCCCGGTCAGATTATACTCACCGCGCAGGATGCTTTCGCTTTCATCGACGGTGCGGTCGAAAATCCGGTTTCGAACATCGCTACCATCAAGATTCGCGCCAAAAAACTTCGCTCGAGTGGGGCTGTGTTCGTTGCGTTGCAGACCGATCAGTTTCAAGCGGCCAGAACCAAGACCGAGTTCATAATCGCCGCTGACTTCGCTATTCCATTCATTCTCCTTGAACAGAAACACAGTTTGGCGCTGCAAGCTTCCGTCTGGCGTAAAGACAGAGCTGGTCTCGCGTTCGTCGGGTTCCCACAGATTGTATTCGGCGTTGAGATTGGCAATATGACCATTGCTTGGCGTCCAGTTGAGGCTGCCATTCACGCTTACGCCATCCGCGACGAAGGTGCTTTCCTCTTCACGATATTCGATCAGGTTTCGGGCGCCGTCGAAAACATTCTCGCGTCCGGCAGCTGCACCGCGACCAGGCTCTGCTTCGACCCCCAGCGTCCATCCAAGCGTCCCATTTCGGCCGTTTAGCGAGACATCGAACCATTCCATCGCGGGCGGCAGATTCTCGCGAAAACGCTGCCGGTAATTCCAGGTGCCGGAAAGGCCGTTTGCCTTGGCTGTGATATTCGCGACCTGTCCGCTCAATCCAGGAATATCGAGGTCGGATCCGTCAACAATTTCGATCTTTTCGACATTTGCCGCAGGGATACGTGCGAGGGCATCACGGGCGCTGGTCGACTTGGATGAAATGCGCTGGCCATTGATCAGCACGTTTTCCTGAGCCTGACCAAATCCGCGCTGTCCGTCGCTGCCGGATATGCTGAAGCCTGGAATTTGCGATACCATATCGAGCGCCGTGCGCGGCGCAAATTGCTCAAAATCGGCAATCGTAAATGTCTTGGTATCCTCGCTGGGAGCAGCCAGCGTTTGTGCATATAGGGGGAGAGGGAAGCCGACCAACAGCCCAGCGAGGAAGGTGTATTTCATTGATGTGACCTCTGAGGAAACAGATCTCGATAGACACCGTGTTACATATGTAACGAGACGCCACAACCCCTCAGGGGAATTATTTTTCATGAATTTTGGAGAGACAGGTCTTACGTTCCCAGCATCGCTACACTTGTAAAGCTTTTAGGCTGAAATAAGGCGAATTCGCCACAATCTTGCTGTTGTAGAATGCGGGAGTGTTGTCGCCTGAACACGATGCCGGGAATTGCCAAGTTTTCATGCGCGCAGTTCGTCGCCCTTAAGAGAGTTTTACGACTTTGCTGCAAAATTGGCTCGAGTGGAGCGCGCCGCGTGGTGACTGCCGATCTGTTTGATGGTGTTTGAAACGCTGCCGAAAGCGCAGTGAATATACGCATCGAACGCTATGGCCTGTCGAGTTCGACGTGATCCAAATGTGATGGTGACCAGACTCAAGGACGAGACATGCCCCGGGCAAAAGGCAAAAAGGCAGCCCCAGAACCAGATATTATTCTGGAGCGCACACAAATTTCATCCGTCATTTTCGGGCTGGTGATGGTGGTTGCGCTGATTGTTGCGGGCGCCGCAATGCTTGGTGGATCTCTGTCACAGATTGGGAAACGCTGGGGCAGCGCCATGGATGGCGCCTCCCGGTCTGTGGGACTGTCAGTTGATACCGTCGAAATTATCGGCCTCGAGCACGTCCCGGCCATGGCGCGCCAGATCAAAACAGCCGCGATGATAGAGCCTGGCGAGAACATGTTCCGCGCTGATCCGCATCTCATCCGGCGCCGGGTCGAAGACACACGACTGGTCACCAAAGTGCGCGTCTATCGTCTTTGGCCAGATACGGTGATGATTTACGCGCATGCCGCAGAGCCTACTGCGCTCTGGAATGACGGAGAAAAGTGGGCTGTCGTCGACAGCATGGGGCGGTTAATGCCGAAAGCCCGCGCCACGGATCACCTGGAATTGACCAAGGCGATTGGCGTCGGCGGTCCGGAAGCTGTTCCTGCGCTTGAGAAGGCGTTTTCACTTGCTCCGGAATTGCGCGCTGAAGTCGACCATGCTCGCCGCGTGGCAGGCCGGCGCTGGGACCTGGTGCTGAAATCCGGTGCGATCATGAAATTACCAACCGATGAGCGCCTTGCCGGCAGCATGCTGTTTTTCGCAGATGTCGAACCGATGGCAGAACTGACGCGGCGCCCTGTCAGCGTCATTGATTTGCGCGTTGGCGGCCGGGTCTTCCTGACCCCGAAACCTGTCCGGACTGAGGGAGCTGCCTGATGGCAACGAGCGAACACCGACTGAAGCCGAGACACGTCGGCAAAGCTGGAACCGTCGTGGCAGCGCTGGATATTGGCTGTTCGAAGATTGCGTGTCTTATCGGCCGCGTCGATCCGGGTAGCCGCGCTGGATTCGCCTTTATGGGCGGTGGTCGCCAGCAGAGCCGTGGCTTTAATGGCGGCGCGATCACGGATATTGAAGCGCTCGAGCGGTCCATCCGCCTCGCTGTTGAGGACGCCGAACGTGAAGCTGGCGAGCGCATTGATCGTGTCATCCTTGGTATAACGGGGCCAAAAGTCGACAGTCAGCTGGCCGACGCTGAAATTGAACTCGGACAGCGCGAGATTAGCAGCAGGGATGTGCAAAAAGTCTGGGCAGAGGCGCTCGGCAAAGTCGTCCCGAAAGAGCGGGAACTCTTAGGCGCTTATCCGGTTATGTACGGCGTTGATGATCAGGATGATATTCGCGATCCGGTCGGCATGATTGGCGATCGCGTTCGAGTGTTGCTGAATGTTGTGACCGCGCCGAAATCTCTGGTCAAGAATCTCAAGGAATGCGTGATGCGCGCCCATCTGGGTGTGGAACGGATCGTTCCGTCTGCTCTGGCGAGTGGATCCGGAACCCTGATCGAAGACGAAATAGACAATGGCGCGGTTTGTATTGATTTTGGCGGCGGTGTGACGTCAGTTTCTGTGTTCCTCAATGGCGCACCGGCCTGGCTGGATCTGGTGAAAGTTGGCGGATCGCGCGTGACTGGCGATATCGCGCAAGGAATCGGAACCACGTTCGCTGCGGCGGAACGCCTGAAAACACTACACGGGACAGCCGATAAGGATGGTCCGGGCATGGCCGAGCGGATCGAAGCGCCGCGCCTTGGCGATGATGGCCGCCTGAAAGCCAGCAAGATGACGCGCGGCGAGCTGACAGCGATCATTGAGCCGCGCATCGAAGAACTCTTCGAAATGGTTCAGGCGCATCTGACCGCAAGTCCCTTGCGCCCGATCATGCCGAGACGGACCGTACTCACGGGCGGCGCTAGCCAATTGGCAGGCGTCCGCGAGCTTGCTGCAAAGGTGCTGAAACAGCCCGTCAGACTTGGCCGACCGATTGATGCTGACATTTTAGGTGACAATTACGGTAATCCGGCCTTTTCCACAGCCGCGGGTCTGATAAGCTACGAACTCAGGGGTTTTGCTGACGCATCAAAGGTTGGGGGTGCAGCAGCGATAGCCGGAGCTGATTCCGGGCGAGGAATATTTACAAAGGTCTTAATCTGGATCCGCGAAAATTTTTGAGCGAGATGACAGTCATTTAAGAGTCTTTTAGGCCAAACGGGTCATTCTAAGCTCAGACTCAGTGTACAGCGCTATGAAATATAGAGACCGGGATCAAGGCATGACAAACGAACTCAAACCACGAATAGTCGTTATTGGCGTTGGTGGTGCTGGTGGTAACGCCGTCGACAATATGATCGAGGCCAATCTGCAAGGCGTGGAGTTCGTCGTCGCTAATACGGACGCGCAAGCGATGCGCCGGTCGAAGACTGAACACCGAATTCAACTCGGTTTGGAAACCACAGCTGGCCTCGGCGCCGGGGCACGCCCTGAAGTTGGCGAAGCGTCAGCTGAGGAATCCATGCCGGAAATTCTCGAAGCGCTGGAAGGCGTACACATGGTTTTTGTCGCAGCCGGAATGGGCGGTGGCACCGGAACAGGCGCTGCGCCAGTTATTGCCAAAGCGGCTCACGATAAAGGCATTCTGACGATTGGGGTTGTGACCAAGCCGTTCGGCTTTGAAGGGTCGCATCGCATGGCAACAGCCGAGGCTGGCCTGGAGCGGATGAATGATGTCGTCGACACATTGATTGTCGTCCCGAACCAAAATCTGTTTCGCATCGCCAATGAACGCACGACGTTCGCTGAAGCCTTCCGCATGGCCGATGATGTGCTCTATTCCGGCGTTCGCGGGATTACTGACCTGATGATTATGCCAGGGCTTATCAATCTCGATTTTGCCGATGTTCGCACCATCATGAAGGGTATGGGCACCGCGATGATGGGCATGGGCGAAGGCGAGGGCGAAGGCCGCGCGCTGGAGGCGGCT
>CAYGUD010000179.1:4719-5350 GCA_964352865.1 uncultured Hyphomonas sp. | reverse complement strand
GTATTGACCTTGGTCACGTCAACTTTGAACAGGTTCTCAACGGCTTCTTTGATGTCAGGCTTGGTGGCCGTCAGAGGAACACGAAAGATGATCTTGTTCTCTTCAGCAACTAGTGTCGACTTCTCCGTAATGATTGGAGAAAGAAGCATGTCATAATTGTGGGGCTTGATATCAGCCATGGATTAAGCCTCCGCTTTCGCGCCATTGAAGCGCGCTTCGATACCGGCCAGCGCATCCTTGGTGACAACCAAAGTCTTGCGACGCAGCACGTCATAAACATTGAGACCAGCGACCGGCAGAACGTCCACATTCGGAATGTTCTGAGCCGCCTTGGCGAAATTCTCATCGACAGATGTGCCGCCAATGATCAGCGCGTTTGACAGACCCAGTTTTGCGAGTTTCGCAGAGAGGTCTTTCGTCTTCGCGTCTTTCAGCTCAGCCTTGTCGAGCACCAGAACAGCGTCGTCTTTGACTTTCGCTGACAGCGCGTGAGCCAAGGCCATTTTACGGACTTTCTTAGGCAGAGCGTGCGCGTGACTGCGAACGCGAGGTCCGTGAGCAACCGCACCACCTTTGAAGATAACCGCATTCTTGGAGCCGTGACGTGCGCCGCCGCAGCCTTATAGGCGAA
>CAYGUD010000179.1:0-4709 GCA_964352865.1 uncultured Hyphomonas sp. | reverse complement strand
AATATACTTTTTGGTTGTGACAGACACTTCACCACGAACTTGCGTTTTGTGTGTGCCAGCCTGGCGTTTAGCGAGCTGGTAGCGAACCATACGCTGAATGACATCGCCGCGGATCTCTTCGATCCCGAATACGGCGTCATCCAATGTGGCTTTGCCAGCGGCCTTGCCTTCAAGTGTTTTGACGGAGAGTTCCATTATTCAGCACCCTCTTTCAGAAGCTTTTTCAGCAGGTCCTGGTCGACTTTCGCGCGCGGCTGACCACCGGCGAGAATATCTTTAGCCTGACCGACCCAATCTTCGTTTGCAGCGTCATCAGCAACACCAAGCTCTTCGAGCAGAGCCGTACGCGCATCATCCGCCATCGCGACAAAAGCTGAAAGCGAGCCGAGGCCTTTTTCTTTCAGGTTTTCCTCTGTCTTAGGACCGATGCCGTCGACGAGGACAATATTGTCAGCCGCAGTGCCTTCGATCTTGATGTCAGCTTTAGGCGCCTTGCCCTTGGCTGGCGCCTTGAACGAACCGTCTGCAGGCGCGTCAGCGTGGATCGCCTTTTTCACAGCGTCGCGGATCTCTACGAAAGACCCCTCGGCCCCTGGAATAGCGCCTTTGACAAGCACCAGGCCGCGCTCAACATCTGTGCGGACGACTTCCAGGTTTTGAACTGTCTTACGATCAACACCGTAATGACCAGCCATCTTCTTACCTTTGAAGACTTTACCTGGATCCTGACACTGACCGGTCGAACCATGCGAACGGTGAGAGATAGACACACCGTGCGAGGCACGCAGACCGCCAAAGTTCCAACGCTTCATCGCACCAGCAAAACCTTTACCGATGGAAACGCCAGCAACGTCGATTTTTTGACCAGGAACAAAATGATCGGCCTGAACTTCAGCGCCGATCTCTGGTAGATTGATATCCGACTTGACCCGGAATTCTTTGACTTTCGCCTTTGGAGCGACACCCGCGCTAGCGAATTGCTCGCGCTGCGCTTTCGCGGTGCGCTTGGCTTTCTTGTCACCGGCACCCATGACAACAGCTGTATAGCCGTCGGTGCGCTTAACCTGGCCACCCTTTTTGGTGGTCACGTCGCGCTCTTCTTCAGTGCGCAGGCCGACAACCTGACATCCGTCAAGCGCCAGAACCGTGACCGGCACGTGGCGGCCTTCTTCACTAAATATGCGTGTCATGCCCAGCTTACGAGCAAGTACGCCAGATCGTTGAGCTGGAAGAGCCATTAGCGTGCTCCCTCAAGCTTGATCTCAATACCAACGCCAGCCGATAGATCGAGCTTCATCAGCGCGTCGACGGTTTGTGGTGTCGGGTCAACAATGTCGAGGATACGCTTATGCGTACGGATCTCGAATTGCTCACGAGACTTTTTGTTCACGTGTGGTGAACGGTTGACTGTGAAGCGCTCTTTACGGGTCGGAAGCGGGATTGGTCCACGCACTTCCGCGCCTGTGCGCTTGGCAGTCGAAACGATTTCACGCGCTGACAAATCAAGCGCGCGGTGATCGAAGGCTTTAAGCCGGATCCTGATATTCTGTTTTTCCATCCTGCGATGTCCATTCACATAAAAAACCACACATCGAGGCAGCACACAGTGCGGAGCGCCTAGACACGAGGAATATTCAGTTGTTCGTTTCGGTTACCAGCGTTTGCCTTCACGGCACTGCCTAGCTTGCGAATGGTGGCCATTACGGGAATCAATCGAGGACGTCAACAGCGCTTTGTGCAGAATCTGAATTCAAGGCAGAGACTGCGATTTCGAGGCGGATTGGCGCGCTCGACATTATCGCTGCCGCGCATCGTTACCCGCCCGTGAAAACGATTGCCAGTGATTAGTTCGCAGGTGGCATTCCATATAAGTGGCGAACACTGTCCGGAACCTTTGTCATATCGATCGCAATACCTCGCTCGGCGCCCACTTTGCCGACGATTGCGCCGATTTCTGGCGGGCTCAGGTCTCCTGCGGAAGAAACTTCGATTGCCACCGCATCAAAGAAGTCGTCGAATTCGCCTTCAGAGGTCCCGACGAGCAGAATGGCATCTGTATCACCATTATTCCACATGGCATGCCACCCGCCGCGCGGCAGCAAAACAAATCCACCCGCGGAGATGGTTTTCTGAACGCCGTCCACCATAAAGGTAATGCGACCATCTCGGACGTAGAAAAACTCATCTTCATGTTGGTGACGATGCGGCGGCGCCCCCGCCGTCTGCGCAACTATGCTAATCTCGAACAGACTGAGACCGCTCTCGGTTTGATCAGCCGAAGCCAACCGTGTCGTGGGATGAAGCGGGAAGTCAATTCGGCTCCCCTCGTCAGCGTCGAGGATCACACCCGGCTTGGCGTCCAGCGGAACGGGATCTTGCGGCACCTGAGCCGCAGCACATGCTGAAGCAATGAACAGCCCTGCTCCCAAGGCAATAAACTGAGCGTGTTTCAGCATTTCAGTGTCTCCCATACCCCGAATAACCATCTCGCTGCTAGTCTTCATTGTCAAATACGGTGGTTACGTGAACCCGCTTGCGACCCAGAAAACGGCAGAAATTGTAAACAGCGAGAACACAGTCTGGCAGGCAATCAAATTCGCTGCCAGCCCCGCATCTGCGCCGAGTTGCCGGGCAAGGATGGTGCCGTTCGACGCTGTCGGAACAGACGTCGCAATCAGAATGGCGAGCAAGATGGGCGGCGAAACGCCAAGGGCAATTGCGATCAGACCCGCAATCAGAGGAAGTCCCAATAGCCGCAAGAGCGACCATCCCACGACCACACCGATGGGCGCCGACCGCCCTTTAAGCTGTATCGCTGCGCCGGTGGTCAGCAATCCTGCGGCAATCGTCGCCTGCGCCAGCAAGTCCATTGTACTGAATGCGAGATCCGGAATCGTGACTGGCAGAACATTTAGCCCGATGCCGATCACACACGCCAGGACCAAAGGATTGATAGCGATTTGTCGAACCAGATGCGCTGTGTTTGCACGCGCATTTGAGAAATTAATGAGCGCAGAAACCGAAAGCACATTGGCCGTCGGGATCATTGCCGCCGCTGCGACAACGATCAAAGCGACGCCCACCCCGCCCATCATTTCCTGCGCCAGCGCGAGCGCAATGAAAGTGTTCCAGCGCACGGCAGATTGCACGAACACGCCAAGACGCTCCCGCTTCTGCTTCAACGCCCAACCGATCAGAATGCTGATACCACCAAGCGCCAATTGCGCAGCGACCAGCGCAATCGGCATGGTCAGCTCAAGATCACTGAAATCGGCAATGGCCAGTTTGCCAACAATCAAGGCTGGGAAGAGCACAAAATACGTCACGCGCTCGATCCCAATCCACCCGGCCGGCGTCAGCAATTGAAGCGCTGACAGCGATTTACCGAGCAATAGGATAAAGGCGATTGGAAAAAGCGCCGTCAGAACCAATGACATCAAACGCGCTCCCTGATACTCGCGGCGTGCTCAATCCCATACCTCTTTCAGTCTGTCGAGCGAGATCGGATCCAATGTCCGAATATTCAGCGATCGCCTTCGGCTTGCGGCACGCGCTATTTTCGCTCTAAAGATCAGCGTCAAGCGGAGAGAGAATACCACATGAAGTCAGTCATCTTGACCTTAAGCCTGTTGTCGCTGGTTGCATGCTCTGCACAGAATACCCCGCAATCGGGATCAGAGCCCTCGGAAGTGACGACATCTGAACGCCCTGCTCCGGTCACCCTTGAAGATCGGTTCGCGATCCTCGCGCTTGATTGCGTCCACCGCGAATATCCGAACAAGATCAGCCATGTGTTGCAGTCCGCCGCCGATGCGCAAACCCCGAGCGCGCTGACACCAGCCTTTTATGGCTGTTTTGACTGGCACTCATCGGTGCACGGTCATTGGCTTCTCAGCCGATTGCTGAACACCAATCCGGACGGCGTTTTTGCGGATGAAATCAGAACCAAGCTGGCGCAGAGTTTCACCGAAGAGAAGCTCGCTGGCGAACTGGCTTATTACACCGCTAAAGGTCGCGGGTCATTTGAGCGACCGTATGGAATAGCGTGGTATCTGCAATTGGTGGCTGAACTGGACGAAAGCGCCGATCCGGAGATGTTGGCCTGGCGCGAAACGCTGCGTCCGTTGGAGGAGGCGATTGTCGCCAAGACCAGAGCCTGGTTGCCGAACCTGTCTTACCCGGTGCGACTTGGCACGCACAATCAGACCGCGTTCGCGTTTGGCTTGATGCTTGATTATGCCCGGCGTGTTGATGATCAGGCGTTTGAAACCGACCTCGTCAATAAAGCCCTGTCCTTCCACCGTACAGACCTTAGCTGCCCGCTGGAGTATGAGCCGTCCGGCGAAGACTTTTTATCACCATGCCTGATGGAAGCTGATCTCATGCGGCGGGTATTGGCACCACAGGATTTTGCCGTCTGGCTCGCGGGGTTCTTGCCGCAAATTCCGCTCGATGGCGGGGCCGACTGGCTGGAGCCTGGGATCGTGCTCGATGCGTCAGATGGCAAGCTGGTACATCTCGATGGTGTCAACCTATCCCGCGCCTGGGCGCTTGAAGGGATTGCCAGTGCGTTGCCGGATAATGACCTGAGAATTGCTGCCTTGATGGCATCCTCGCAGCGTCATCGTGAGGTTGGCATCGCGGCGGTCTCAGATGAACACTATTCGGGCAGTCACTGGCTCGCCAGTTTCGCCACCTATCTGACCACC
>CAYGUD010000178.1:0-5384 GCA_964352865.1 uncultured Hyphomonas sp. | reverse complement strand
CGATGTCTCTTTGCCGTCTTGGTGTTGGCGGTAGTGGCGCGTCACCGTGCCGTGGGCGGCTTCGGCTTCGACGGTGCGCCCGTCTGGCGACATCAAGACAGATGTCATCAAGCCCAGCGAACCGAAGCCTTGAGCGACGGTGTCGGATTGGACGTCGCCGTCATAGTTCTTGCATGCCCAGACGTAACCGCCCGACCACTTCATGGCGCAAGCGACCATGTCGTCAATCAAGCGGTGCTCATAAGTTCCGCCAAATTCAGCGAACGCGTCTTTGAATTCCGTGTCAAAGACTTCCTGGAAGATGTCTTTGAAGCGGCCATCATACTTTTTCAGGATGGTGTTCTTGGTCGAGAGGTAGACCGGCCATTTGCGCTGCAGGCCGTAATTCATGCTGGCGCGCGCAAAGTCGCGGATCGACTGATCCAGATTGTACATGCCCATCGCGATACCGGCTTCAGGGAAGTCGAAGACTTCATATTCCTGGCTGTCAGAGCCGTCAGCCGCTTCCCATTTCATGGTCAGCTTACCAGCGCCAGGGACCAGGAAGTCTGTCGCTTTATACTGGTCGCCAAAGGCGTGACGGCCAACAACGACAGGCTGTGTCCAGCCGGGAACGAGGCGCGGCACATTGTTGATGACGATGGGCTCACGGAACACAACGCCGCCGAGAATGTTGCGGATCGTGCCGTTCGGGCTGCGCCACATTTTCTTCAGATCAAATTCTTCGACGCGGGCTTCATCAGGCGTGATTGTCGCACATTTAACAGCAACACCGTACTGCTTGGTGGCGTTCGCTGCATCGATGGTGATCTGGTCATCCGTCTCGTCGCGAGACTCAATCGAAAGGTCGTAATATTTCAAGTCGATATCAAGATAGGGGTTGATGAGTTGATCCTTGATCATCTGCCAGATGATGCGGGTCATTTCATCGCCATCCATCTCAACGATAGGGTTTTCGACTTTGATCTTTGCCATGCGAGCTATTCCTTTGACTTAAGCGCTTTGGGAGGGCCTATAGCAGGTCTATGAGCCGCGTCAAAAGGGGCAGCTGAAGTGTTTGAGCGGTTGACCGAACACAAGCGCTTGAGGCAGGTGATGCGCGATGTCTGAAACGCGCCCCGCAATCATCCTTCATCGTCCGCAGCTTGGCGAGAATATTGGCTCCGCTGCACGCGTGATGCTGAACTTTGGCTTGCACGAATTGCGCCTGGTCGCGCCGCGTGATGGCTGGCCGAATGCGGCCGCGGAACCGCTTTCTGCGGGCGCGTTTGAAGCCGGTGTCATCGTCACAGTATTCGAGACGATTGAAAGCGCCATTGCTGATCTGCAAACCGTTCTGGCCACAACGGCGCGCCCGCGCGGCATGGAGAAACCTGTTGTCGACGCGGCGGGCGGTGTCGATCTGGTCAAAGCGCGGGGCCTGAAAGCAGGTATTATTTTCGGCGCGGAGAATCATGGTCTGCCAAGCGATGTTGTCGGACTGGCGGATGCCATCCTGACTTATCCCGTGAACCCAGCTTTTGCGTCACTCAACCTGGCGCAAGCGGTCGGGGTCTTCTGTGCCAGCTGGGGCGCTCGCGAAGGGGCGATTGGGCGCTGGGAAGGTGAGAAGGCAGGCGTCGAACCGCCGGCGCCGAAACAAGACCTGATCCGCATGTTCGAACATCTGGAAGAAGAGCTGGAACGCGCCGGTTATTTCTACCCGCCGGACAAAACGCCTTTGATGAAAACCAATATCCGCAATGCGTTCATTCGCGGGGACTGGACGATGCAGGAGGTTCGGACGTTTCGCGGGGCCATCAAGGCGCTCGCTATGGGACGCGGCTAAGCGCGCATCCGACGCGACGATTAGCGCTGGCGCGGCGGCGGTGCTGCGGCGCCCGGAATATTCGCCTGGACCAGTCGCGCCGACAGATCCCGGCCTTCGGCCGCATAGGCTTTTTCAGCGGTTTCTGCACTGCTGTCACAGCTTGGATGCAAATCACTGCCCCATGAGAAGCCAGCATTGAACCCATTCACCAGTGAACGTCTGAGCCCGCCTTGATAGGGCGCTTCCAGTTCCAGAAGTCGCAACATATAGCTGCGCCAATATTGATCATTGCGGCCATTACAGACGACTCGAATCGCATGCGCCTTGCCAAGGACTTCCGCCAGCGAAGTGACGTCGCGAAAATAGTCCTGCGTCGGCATCCGGCTCTGGCCATGCGCTGGCAGAGCTGGCAACAGAGACAGGCCCAGCACGGCGGCGGCCAGGAGAAAACGACGATGCGGCAATTGTTGATTCATGCAAAATCCTTCGCGCGAATCGAGGAATCGCTAAAGCCCTTTTCTGATCGCATATCGCCCCTCGTCCTCGATGATGATGGACATTTGAACCATCCGTGGGGCGAGAGTGAGGCAAAGGCTGCCATCGCCTACGGAACCCAAGATGCCTATTTTAGCCCATCGGTTATGACTTTTTTCCAAACGCTTTTCGGGCTGGAGCAGCTGGACTGGTTTCAATCCTCCGCCGCCGGAACAGAACATCCAATGATCCAGGCAACCGGAAAGAAGGCTGAGCTGTTTAGTGGCAGTCATGAGCAGTCCGACGCGATTGCTTAATGGGAGTTGTGGGCCGGATTGGACTTTTTCCAGGACGGCCGGGCCCGGCGCCAGGCGCAAAGGGATAAGAACTGGACCCGCTTGCCCTTTCGCGAGATCGCTGATTCGAACTGGCTGATCTTCGGTTTTGGCGGCATCGGGCAAGCTTGCGGCAGACGGCTGCGCGCCTTGGGCGCAAACGTCACGGGCATTCGCCGCAATGTGTCGGCCTCTGATGCTGCGGACCAAGTGATGACGCCGGATCAAGCGCTCGCGGCCGTACCAGACGCAGATGTCATTCTGCTATGCCTGCCATTGACGGACGCGACCGAGAACACAGCAGACGCGGCGTTCTTCAAGCAAATGAAACCTGGCAGCCTGTTGATCAATGTCGGGCGCGGCGGACTGGTCGACGAAACGGCATTGCTCGCCGCTCTGGATCGCGGCGCGCCGGTGCAAGCCTATCTCGACGTCGTCCGTGAAGAACCCTTGTCTGCGGACAATCAGATCTGGACGCATCCGAACATCACGCTCACGCCTCACATCGCAGCTTTAACTGAGGGATCGATGATCCGAACTGACGGGGTGTTCCTGGAAAATGTCGAGCGCTTTCTGAACGGGCAGCCGCTCAAAAACGCCGTTCACCGCGACGTGTTTTCGTGATTTGCGACATGTGTGGCATACTGCCGGAATGGCGCGCTTAAGGCCCTTTGCGAATCTCAGACGTCTCAGCCCAAAATGGCTGCTTCTGACGCTGCTTTGCAGTCTTCTGCTTCAAACGACCCACGCGACTGAACGCGAAACGCTCACCCTGCAGAAAAATGATCGGAACTGGCCGATCACAACCATCCGTATCAACGGGCAGCTAACCCCGGCTTTGCTCGATACCGGGGCCACAATTGCGCTGATTAATGATGAGCATATGGCATTTGATCCGGTGCTGTCGCCGACGTTTCATGAAACGCGTGTCCTCGGGATTGGCGGTCAACGCATGTTCCCGGTGACCGAGCTGCAAAGCCTCGCCGCAGGCACCCAATCCTGGGAAAATCTACTGGTCGCCGTGAACACCGAGAATCGGTTTCCGATCGAGCAAAACATATTGCCTGTATCGATGTTTGAGCGGTCGATTGTCGATTTTGATTTTCGCAATTCCCGCGTCGAGCTTTATGATGGACGTCCGAGATTTGTCCGCGGCGCGCGGCGCAGCGCGATCAGCTATTCGGATATCAATGGATTGATGTTCATCACAATCCGAATCAATGGTGTTCGAGGCAAGGCGTTGATCGACACAGGCGCGGATGTGAGTTTCGTAAATGAAGCTTATGCACTGCGGGCAAAAGGCGTGCCGCAGATGGATGAGCAGAAAGAGATTCGCGGCAGCGACCTCGAGCGCAACAGAGTGAGAATCTATAAGTTCCGGAATCTGACATTCGGGACTAATCAGGTCTCAAAATTCGGCATTCCGGTTCTGGAAACAGACCTGTTCCGTGAGCTTGGATTTGAAGACGGGCCGATGATGGTGATCGGCATGGATCTGCTCAAGCACTTTCGCTTGCAAGTCGATCTTGATCGTAAGCGTCTGACCTTCCTGCATTAGCGTCTGACGGATCGGCGATTTCACAGCGGTCGAATTACTGTTTGCTTTCCCTATGGTCACGCCCTCAACTGAGAAGAGCAGAACAATAAGGGAGTTTTAGGCAATGGCATATGCGCCTTTTGATTTGAGCGGCAAAGTTGCGCTCGTAACCGGTGGAAATCGCGGCATTGGCCTCGGCATGGCTGAGGCGCTGGCCGCGTCAAATGCCAGTATCGCGGTTTGGGGACGAAAAGACGCCGCCAACAAAGCCGCAGTGGAAACCCTTTCGGGGCTGGGTACAGGCGACGTGAAGGCTTGGAGCGTCGATGTCGCTGATGAGCAAGCTGTCGTCGATGCGACGGCCGATGTCGTTTCATCTATGGGAAGGATTGATAGCTGCATCGCCAATGCTGGCGTCGGCTTTGGCGCGACGAGTTTTGCCGAAATGACGACTGAGACCTGGCGCAAGAATATGGCGGTAAATCTCGACGGTGCATTCTGGACCCTGCGCGAGAGCGTCAAACATATGACCGAGCGGGCCAAAGCCGGTGATCCGGGTGGGTCGGTCGTCGGAGTGGCGTCTCTCGCGGGCATTGAAGGCGCCGCGCGCAATCAGGCCTATGCCGCCACAAAAGGCGGTTTGCCGTCCATGATCCGCGGTATCGCAGCTGAATGTGGGCGTTATGGCATTCGCGCCAATTCGATCCTGCCGGGCTGGATTTCCACGGATATGACAGCCGCCGCCCAGGACAATGACGTTTTCACCACGAAAGTGATCACCCGCGTGCCGATCCGCCGCTGGGGTCAGCCAGAGGATTTTGGCGGCATGGCAGTTTACCTGGCCAGTGATGCCTCGCGGTACACGTCCGGGACAACCATGATCATTGATGGCGGTTACGCGATCTTCTAAACGATGACGCCTGATGAGATAAAAAAAGCCCCGTCCATCGGACGGGGCTTTTCTCTGAGTTTAAGAGGAGACCTTATTGATTGGTTTCTTCTTCAACTTTTTCTTCGACATCGTCAGCCGCTTCAGTCACAGCTTCTTCAACATCGTTTGCTGCATCCGTAGCCATGTCACCTGCAGCGTCGACGGCGTCATTAGCTGCTTCAGCGACATCGCTGGCAGCGGCTTCTGTTGCGTCAACTGCGTCTGAAGCCATGTCGCCAGCGGCGTCCATTGCGTCACCAGCTGCTTCAGCGACTTCGCCTGCAGCGGCTTCTGTTG
>CAYGUD010000177.1:1572-5385 GCA_964352865.1 uncultured Hyphomonas sp. | reverse complement strand
CGTCTGCGCCCATTGCGGCAGTGCTGTGTAATGCAGGTGGTGCGGGCCAGCCCAGATATAGATGAAGATCAGCGACCAGAAGTGAACGATGGACAAGCGGTACGAATAGACCGGCCGGTTCACGCGTTTCGGAATGAAGTAATACATGATCGCCAGGAATCCCGTGGTCAGGAAGAACCCGACCGCATTGTGACCATACCACCATTGCGTCATGGCATCCTGCACCCCGGCAAAGACTTGCACAGACTTGCTGCCAGTGAGGCTGATCGGAATTGAGAGATTGTTGACAATGTGCAGCATCGCAATGGTGACGATGAAGGACAGGTAGAACCAGTTGGCGACATAGATGTGCGGCTCTTTGCGCTTCCACAAAGTGCCGAGGAAGACGAGCAGATAGACCACCCAGACCAGGGTCAGCCAGAGATCGACATACCATTCAGGCTCGGCATATTCTTTTGATTGGGTAACCCCGAGCAAATAGCCGGTTGCCGCCAGAACGATAAAGATCTGATAGCCCCAGAACACAAACCATGGCCACATCCCGCCCGCGATCCGCGTCCGACATGTGCGCTGCACAACATAAAAGCTGGTGGCCAGCAAGACATTGCCGCCAAACGCAAAGATCACCGCACTGGTGTGCAGCGGACGCAGTCGGCCAAAATTGGTCCAACCAAAATCTGGAAAATAGAAGATTGCAGGCCAGGTGAGCTGTAACGCGATCACCACGCCGACCAGTAAACCTGCAAGGCCCCAGAACATTGAGGCTGCAACGCCAAACTTCACCAGCGTGTTTTCATATTCGCTTTCGTCGAACGGGTCGCGGTCCACCAACCCTCCGGCCCAAAGCGCAGTACCGATCAGGAATGCGCCGCCGAGGGCCATGAATGTCATGGCCTGGATTTCCATGCCGGCATCTTTGGCGAATGTCGCCATCAGAAGCGCGAGAAAAAGGAACACGCCCGTAAGCGTCCCGACTGCGAGAATACTGGTATTATTGCCTCGTCTGACCGACTGAATCATTTGCGTCATTGCCGACTTGCCCTCCAATGGTCCCACCAAAAAACGCGGCGGTTTCAGTTTGAGCGAGCCATAACTTTCGCCGCCACCGGTCTGAATAAGGGAAATCCCCTATGTGCTGTGCCGCCGCACTCGATAGAAGCAGATTCAAGTATGCGAAGGGACCACCGCGATGACCACATTCATGCAAGCGCTCTATGGCGCAGCGATGATCCTGATTGGTGGCCTGAAGACCTGGCTGCACATGGGAGCCATCCCGATGCTCACTCTGCCGACTTGCAATGGCGATACGCTGACCTTGGCTCTGAGCAATGCGAGCTGGTTTGAACGCGCCCATTGCTGGGGCTGCTACATGCTCGTCGCTGGCCTGATTGTCACCACGTTTGCAATCTATCAGGAAGCAATGAAGCGGCGCTCTGTCGCCCCCCTAACGGATTGATTGATGTCTGACGCCCGTTACAAAGGCTGGCTGATGACAGATGACCAGCATTCAGTCCTTAAAGACACGTCCGGGCGCTACGAAGACCAAAAATCGCTGGAAACGTTGATGCGGTCGATTCTGGCATCCGTGCCTGATGCGATGATTGTGATTGACGATACGGGTCAGATGCTCGCTTTCAGCGCGGCTGCAGAGCGCCTGTTTGGCTATGAAGCGAAGACCATGGCCGGGAAAAACATTTCCATGCTTATGGTCGGCGCTGACCGGACGCATCATGACCAATATATCAAGAACTACCTCTCGACGGGTGAAAAGCAGATTATCGGCATAGGCCGCATCGTCGAGGCCAAACTGGCCAATGGCGAGACGATTCCGGTTGAATTGAAGATCGGTGAAGCCAAGATTGACGGACGCCGACTGTTCACCGGCTATATTCGCGACATGTCGGAGCAGCAGGCCAATGCGCACCGGCTTTCGCAAATGCAAGTCGAGCTGGCGAATTTCTCACGGCTGAGTGCAGTGGGAACCATGGCGTCTGCCATGGCCCACGAACTCAACCAGCCGCTGACAGCGGTCTCGAATTATCTCGAGGCAGCGCGCGATCTGCTTGAGAATGCCGATGCCGACACACTGGCCTTCATACAGGAAGCTTTGGACGCCGCGTCGGTTCAATCGATCCGTGCCGGACAAATCGTTCGACGTTTACGAGATTACGTTTCGCGCGGCGAACTTGATATGCGCCCGGTCGATCTGGCCGACGTGATGGAAGATGCCACTTCACTTGCGAAAGTCGGAATTGAAAGCCAGTTGGCACGCGTGATTGTCCGCATTCCGGATGACTTTCCGAGCATTCTCGCCGACCGCCTGCAATTGCGACAAGTGATCGTCAACTTGGTGCGCAACGCCATTGAGGCCCTGTCTTCGACCGCAAATCCCCAGATCTGGGTCTCGGCCGAGATTCAGGATGACCTCGCCTTTGTGAGCGTGGAAGATAATGGCCCAGGTTTTCAGGGCACTGGGGAGGCCTCACCCTTTGATGCGTTTAACAGCTCCAAACCTGGCGGCATGGGGCTTGGCCTGTCGATTTGTCAGACCATCATGGATGCTCACGGCACCTCGATCACGTATAATCCGTCGCCGCGCGGCGGTGCTGCATTTCAATTTTCACTGCGTTTAGCTGAAGGACCGCAAGGTGATGAATAGTCGAACCGTTTTCCTCGTTGATGATGACGAAGCCATCCGCCACTCTGCCAGTTTCATGCTGCGCCATGCCGGCTATGCGGTCAAAACCTATCCGGACGGGATCAGTTTTCTGGAACAGGTCTCAGAAGAAAATACCGGTTGTATCCTGCTCGATGTCAGGATGCCTGGCATGGATGGACTCGCGGTTCAGAGCGTTCTCAATCAGCGCGGCATAAACATGCCAGTGATCATTCTGACGGGTCATGGCGATGTCCCTGTCGCGGTGGAGGCGATGAAAGGCGGCGCCGTGGAATTCCTCGAAAAACCGTATGAGAAGAAAGCCCTGGTCAGCGCCATTGAGAGTGCCTTCGTTCTACTTGAAAACCAGTCAGCGGACGATAAACGCAGTGTGGAAGCCAAAGCCAAACTGACCAATCTAACGCCGCGCGAAATGGAAGTGCTTGAATCTCTGGTCGCAGGCCTGACCAATAAGGGCGTTGCACAGGCGCTTTCTATCTCGCCGCGCACAGTCGAAATTCATCGCGCACACATGATGGAAAAGCTACAGGCTGAAAGCCTCTCGAGTGCCTTGCGAATTGCATTCCTGGCAGGGATCGGCACGGACTGAATTGCGGAACACTACTTAGAGACGCTCCTGCTCCGAACAGGTAAATGCAACAGATGACACCCGTCCGCTCTCTTCGCAAAGACAACCGTGATGCGGCATCCCGGCTCGTGCTGGTTGAGGATGATGAGAATGTGCGTCGGTCTATGACGATGCTCCTGCGGGCCCGGGGATTCCAGATCGACGCCTATCGCAATGGCACAGAATTTCTGATGATGCAGGGACAACATGGCGGCGATTGCCTGCTGATCGATTACAAAATGCCTCGCATAGATGGCTTGGAATTGATGCGACGCACACGCCAACAAGATGATCAAACGCCCGGCATTATGGTCACGGGCTTCTATTCAGAAACCCTTAGAAATCGGGCTCTTATGGCGGGTTACACAGATATTCTGGAAAAACCGTCAACGCCGACCTCCCTAATTGAAATGATCCGCGAAACGCTGAATAGAATCAACTGAATCGGCGCTTCAAATTGGCGATCGCTTTTGACAGCATCAGCATTTCAGCCGACTGCGCCTCAAAACGCGGTTGCATAATCACCTAC
>CAYGUD010000177.1:0-1562 GCA_964352865.1 uncultured Hyphomonas sp. | reverse complement strand
GGCATACATTAGCGGACAAGAAACCTGAAGGACATAGGCGCATGAAATTACGGATGAAAACCTGGGCAAAACTCGGCCTGGGAACCGCTTTGGCATCTGGTGTTGTTGCCGCATGCGGACAATCCCCGAGTGACGACGTCACTGTCGACGCTGACACGCCTGTCATCGCCGCGCCGGCAGGTGAAGGTGAAGGCGCCAGTGACCACAATATGACGACCCTACCGGTGGAGAAACGCGTCGCATTCATGTCTGGTCACGTCAAAGCCGGACTTTCTCTGTTCAGAGCGGGCGCGCCGGATCAAGCCGCGAAACATCTTTTGCACCCGGTCTCTGAAACGCATGAAGCCGAGCGCGCGGGCATTGATGCGCTAGGGTTTGATCAGGAGATCTTCCTGCAAGTTTCAGAAGCGCTCGAAGACGGTCGCCCGGCCGCGGAGATCGAACCGCAACTCGCCGCAGCTGAAGCCAACATGGTTTTGATGCAAACAAATGCTGGCGGTGATCCGGTCGATACTATCAGCTATCTTATGGATACGGTTTTTGACGAATACCGCGTCGGTGTCACTGACGGCACCATCACAGATCCAGGTGAATACCAGGACGCTTACGGGTTTACGGTTGTCGCGCTGGACATCGCCAATCGGATCGAAGGCAAAGACACATCACGCTTGATCAACGAATTGGAAGCCTTGCTGGCCTTGTGGCCAGAAACCGGGCCACTCGCCGACTCGACGCCGACAGCTGTGAGCACGCTGGTCGCTCAAACGTCTAAGGTTCATATCGCGCTCGGCGAGCTTTAAACCGCAGCGATCATACAGTTTGATTGAAAGAAAAGCTGCAGCGCCAGCATCCGGGAGGAAACGAGGGGGCGCCAACGCTGCAGCCAAGTTGGCAAGCTGAAAGGAGGCTCAAGCCGCTTGCCGATTGGAAGGATCGTCGAGACGCGCTGTCTCATAGGTTAGCCAGGCATAGTGGCGCTCCAGGCGTGTGATCGCGGCGATATCTAGCTCTGGTCGAGTTGCCAATTCTTCTCGCCAGGCTTCAACAACGCGCACCTGCGTCTTAAGCCAGCAGATCATTGCCGTATCATCTAGGGGTACACACATGGGTCTTTCTCCTATTGTCCAAACTGCCAGGACGCTGCGATTTTGAAATTTGTGCCAGGCTCCGAAACGCCCGCGAACACGCGCGCATAGTCTTCATCGAAAACATTATCGACACCGACATCGAGGCGCAGGCCTTCAACCATTTCCGGTCGCCAGGTCGCGTAGAGATCGACCACCATATAGCCATCGCGCTCATCCTGAAGCGTGAAGCCACCCGTGCCGTCTGGAACGCGTTGCTCAAAGTCTGAGGCATGCTGCACGCGCGCGCCGATAAGAGCGTTTAGTTCCGGGACTTTCAGACCGAGATTCACCGCCGTGCGGTCTGGCGTCAGAGACCCAAGATCGGAACCGTCCGCGAGATTTGTACCTTCAATGCTTGAGAAACTTGCGCGCGCGAAGAAACGGTCTGAATCTTAGTGAAGCTCGCCTTCCCAGCCTTCAAGTTCGGCATTGTCG
>CAYGUD010000176.1:0-5389 GCA_964352865.1 uncultured Hyphomonas sp. | reverse complement strand
GCACCCGACAGAGCCGAAAGTGATTGCGGTCCTGGATTGGGAGCTTTGTACGCTCGGTGATCCTCTCGCAGACTTCACTTATCACCTGATGAATTGGGTCATGCCGAGCTCTGATCCGGCGCGCGGCGCGCTGGTCGATATCGATGATCTGAAAGCTTACGGTATTCCGACCATGGAAGAATACACAGCGCTTTATTGCCAACATACGGGCCGGGATGGACTGCCGGAAGTTGACTATTATTTTGCTTATAATGCGTTCCGTCTCGCCGCGATTTGCCAGGGCATTGTGGGACGGGTGCGTGATGGCACTGCGTCGAATGCTGCGGCAGAGACAATGGAAGCGCGGGTCGCACCGCTCGCAGCCTTCGCAGCCGATTGCGCCCGCAAAGCTGGAATGGAAGGATGAGCTTCCAGACCCCCATCACGGATCAGGACGGTATTCTGAGCGGACCGCTGCGGGCACCGGCCAATATGCTTCTTGAGCAAGAATATGGCGGGCACAAATCGATCCATGATGACGCCGAAGCAGAACGCCTGGGGTTCCGCGCCGGACCCATTGAAGGCCCGACGCATTTCAGTCAGTTTGATCCACTTTTGGTTCATCTCTGGGGCAAGGATTGGTTCGAACGCGGCTGCATTTCCTGTCACTACAAAAACATGGTCGTCGAAGGCGAACAGGTCCAGGCGTTTGTTAAGCCGGTTTCAAAGACACGCGCTGAATGTTGGGCCGAAAAAGCCGATGGAACTCAGGTATTGGAAGCCTCTGCAACATTGGGCCCAGACCACGGCGAAACCTTGCTGGAAGCGCGGATGGCGAAGCTGCGCCCGGCAGGCGAATTGGTCATTCTGGCCGACCTTTGCGTTGGCATGACAGGCCGAGAAGACGAACCTGTGAAAATGGCAGCGGACCAGAATATGGGGGCGCTTTATCCGTTTTCCCTAACCGAGAAACTCGAGAAAATCACAGAGCGATCGACGTGGTACGATGATGCGTCAGCGTCGCCCTGGGGCCGGGCAATCATTCCGACGGAAATGATCAGTGTTCTGGCTGAATATTCCAGTCGCAGAGCTGGATTTTCTACCAAAGGGCCAGCGATTGGCTTGTTTGCAGATCTCGAGATCCGGTATCTCAATGGTCCGTTATTTGTCGGCGAGAGTTATCTGATCCGCCGGGAAATTGTCGCATTGGCCCAAGGCCGTCGGACGGAGAATTACTGGACCCGTACACGAATTTATGATGCTGCGGGTAAAACCCAGATGGCTGAGTCCTTGCTTAATCATGGCGTTCTAAAACACTCTTACGCGGACTATCCGAAAGAGCTGCTAGCCTAGTGCCGTGAGGCTGGAACTAGCACTCCGCATTCGAAAGTACGGAGTCAAAAATGTAGGTTTGCGGCGCAATCGGTTTGGTGATCGATTTGTAGACCCGGTTGTTTGGGTCGTTCCAGCTTTGCGCAAACGATTCCATGCGGATGATCCGATCGCCCAAATAGGTGGTGATATGGTCGGCGTCCAACATTCCCCAATAGTCTTTCGGATCGACTCGGCAGTCATGCTTGAGGGCGTCGTCGAGCATTTGGTCGCTTACATCTTCGATGTAGCCGAGCGCCACACCCTGGCCCTCCAGGTGATCCTCCATGTGCTGCGCGCCGCTGCGATGCATCATGAATCCGAAATCATAACCGAGTTGTGCTGCCATAAGCGCCATTGGCGGCGGTGTTGCATCATCTTTCTGCCAGCCCCACCAGGTTCGGAAATCCATCATCGTGATTCCATGCACAGAAATATGAGCGCTATTATGGATGTGCACTTCGTCGAGACCTGGCAAGATCACCATGGCGCAAGCTGACATACACTGACCGGCGATCACAGCTGGCTCGCCCCGATCATCCAGAATTGTGCTCATGCCGCGGGCCGTGGCAACATTACCGCCCGGACTTGTAATGATGATGCGGCTGGCTTCTGGCAGGGCGTTGAGCTTGAGGAATTGCTCTGGAAAAATCGCGGCATTGTAGCAAATGACGTCTGTCCCTTCGAGCATGGAAACGCCATCTGTATCGAGACATTTTTCGACCAGACGGTCGGTTTCGGAATCCGGCTGATCGAAAGTGAATGATTGCTGTGCTGTCGCAAAAGGTACGATGATGACGCCGCATATCCATCCCAAAACCCATGATCGCATGAGATCTCCTTTGTTCTCTTGCTCTAAGATGGTCAAAAACTTGGGCAAATCAAAGGCTCATTTGCCATACAGGCTTGCGGAACGCAGTCAGGCTCGCCAAACTGATGCAAACGGGGAGAACAGAGTGAATAAGATTGGAAAGTGGAGCGCGATTGCCGTTTTGGCTTTTGCAGCATTGGGCGGCGCTCAAGCACAAGAGACGAAAACGGTGATCGAGGCGGGGAATTTACTCGCCGTACCTGGTGATGGTTATTTGAAAAATCGATCGGTCACGATCGAAGCTGGAAAGATCGTCAAAATTGAGCGCGGCTTTAAAGATCAGCCTGACGATGTTCGCGTGATAAATCTGCGTGACGCTTACGTACTGCCAGGCTTGATTGATAGTCACGTACATTTGTTGAGTGAATTCTCTCCAACGTCACGCATGAAAGCCCTGAGCGATTCAGACGTCGATGCGGCTCTGGAGGGCGCGTCGCATGCTTATACCACGCTGTTGTCGGGCTTCACCACAGTTCAGGATGTTGGCGGCGCGAATGAGGCGATCTTCTCGCTTCGTGACGCGATTCGGAAAGGCCAGATTCCCGGGCCACGAATCCGGGCGTCGGGACAAGCGATTACACCCACTGGCGGGCATGGCGATGCCAATGGGTTTTCGCCCGCGCTGACGCGCGTATTCTCAGGACCGAATGCATGCAATGGCGCTGATGATTGTCGCCGCGCTGTCCGCGAAACAATTCGCGCTGGCGCGGATGTCATCAAGATCACCGCAACTGGCGGCGTGCTGTCGAATACGAAAGCAGGCCTTGAGCAGCAATTTTTTGATGATGAGATTGCCGCAATCGTCGACACCGCTGCAATGATGGGGCGCAAAGTGACCGCCCACGCGCATGGTAAAGGTGGTATTGAAGCGGCGTTACGAAATGGCGTTCAGTCGATTGAACACGGCACATATCTCGATGATGAAACGATTGAACTTTTCAAACAAAACGGTGGAACCCTGGTCCCGACTGTTCTGGCTGGTGTCACAGTTACAGGCTGGACAGACCAGGAGTGGTTGCCAGCGCCGTCCAGAGAAAAGGCCGCGATTGTCGGACCGCTCATGCTGGATATGTTGAGCCGAGCACGCCAGGGCGGGGTTAATGTCGCGTTCGGAACCGATACCGGTGTCTCCAAGCATGGCGACAATGCCGAAGAATTCGAGCTTATGGTGCAAGCGGGCTATTCTCCGGAAGAGGCGATCCGGACGGCAACGGTCGTTGCGGCAGAGCATGTAGAGATGAGTGCGATGATTGGCACGCTCGAAGCTGGCAAATTTGCGGACATGGTTGTGCTGCGCAGTGATCCGCTAGAAAATATTTCAGCGCTGAAATCAGTGCGGCTTGTGATCAAGGATGGTGAAGAGTACCGGCCTTGATGTCGACTTTGATGTGCAATTTGAATAGACCCACATCAAGTCACTAATTTTGTTGCGTTAAACGGGGGCGTTATATGCGGATCGGACCGCAGAATATGGTCGTTTTGATGCTTGCAGGCCTGGTCGTTGCCTGCGGCCAGTCTGTGGATGCGCCCGATACTGCCAGTAGTCAGTGCGTCGACATTCCGAACGGGCAGTATTTCCAGTTTGTTGATGGTCGGTTGAGAAGCGCTACTCAACGCGACGTCGGCAATCAGGAAAGTCCGCAAGAAACGGCGCGAAGAATTGGCTCAACCCTCTCAGGAATGGGTTATCCCTGGGTCTCTCTGGACTGGGATGGGCAAGTTGCGGTGGTCTCTGGGTTGGCCTTGGATGATGCCTCTCGCTCCGATGCGTTCATCGCAGCGAAATCTGTGTTTGAGGCGGACGCGGTATCAGGTCCATTGGTACAGCGCGTGGTTAATAACATGGACGTTCGTGCCGCCGAAGAAGCGATTGCGATCCGGTTGACGGAAGAGCTCGCCGAGGACGATGGCCTGAGATGGCTGTCCGTGGTCATCAACGGCAATGTGGCGACACTTGTTGGTGCTGCGAGCGACGAAAACGACAAGCAAGTCGGTTATCGGATTGGTCGAGCAGCAATAGAGTCAGATCTCGAGTCGAGTGCGATTATCAACATCGTCGTAGACGCCATTTCTTTGCCAGAGGCTGCAGATCCCGTCGGAGCGGCTCTTATAGAGCTCGATGGGGACGCGGATCTTGCGAGCTGCCAGGCTGCGTTCAATAAAGTCATGGACCGTCGCGGCGTAGCGTTTGAAGCCGGCGAAGCGACAGTCCAGCGTACCAGCTCACGCCTGCTCGATGCTGTGACGGGCGCGGCATTGATCTGCGAAGACCATGCGATCGAAATCGCGGTGCGCGTTGGCGCGATGGAGGGCGTTGGCGATGGATTGGACCTATCCCAGCAAAGAGCAACCGCCGTGCGCGATTATTTGCTCGCCTATGGTGTTTCGGGCGATGCGGTGAGCGCGCGCGGGTATGGTCGCTACGAAGACACGGTGTCAGAAACGGCCTTCATTGTTCGACCACGCGACTCTTAAAATTCGCAGACCAGTCCCTTGTTGGCTGGAACGCTCGCGTCGACGGAATCGAGCCACGCTTGCGCAATTGCATCGGCGCCTTTGACCGGCGTCGCTGAAACGAATTTCTTGGAAACCGGATAGAAATCGACAAGATCGGCGCCTGTTCGGCGGTCAAGTTCACCGGATGGCAATTGCTTGGCGCGATTGGCGGCATAATCGGGGACAAAGAAGAATTCTGGCTGCGGACCTGGCGTGTCCGCGATTGGGATACGATTGTCTTCCCAGTCTGTCGCGCCAATGATCAGGCTTCTGACCAGATGATCACCGCAGGTTTGGTGCACCAATTTGGTGAGTTCCGGTCGACCGACGAAATCGACATAAGCGGTTTTCCCTGAGGCTTGATATGATGCGACCTGATCGTATTCGAGGACGTCATCGTACAGACCCGTACTTTTTACGAATTCGACATTGCGCGGGGACGTCACGCCGACGGTTTTGACGCCTTGGCGTTGCAATCCGTGCGCGGTGGCAATTGCGGTTTTTGAGGAGGCGCTTGAAATCACAGCCGCATCAGGCTTTGGGTCACCCTCCATCAGGCTGTCGCAAATCATCCAGCCCGTCATGTAAAGCGGGCGGAAGAGCATTTGTTGCGGCTCAGTGCCGTCTACATAGGATGGATCAGTGTCGTTGAAACTATAGAAATTGTAGATT
>CAYGUD010000175.1:2533-5390 GCA_964352865.1 uncultured Hyphomonas sp. | reverse complement strand
GGGATTTCAGATCTGACGCTAAGTGTGACTGGACCGGATAATTACAGCGTCAATCGATCCTACCAGATTGAAACGCGCTCCGCCTTCCTGCCGGTGACCAATATCAGTCGGGCTTTGATGGAAGAGGACCAAACTTACGCGCCGGAAATGGACCTGTTTGATGGCTTCGTTCCTGGTACGGCGCGGATGTCGGTTAGTTTCTCAGGACTGCCGGTTGACCCGAACGCGTTATACAATTCGCTCGCGCGCTATCCTTATGGTTGCACCGAGCAGACGATCAGCCGGGCCATGCCTCTGATCTATGCAGAGCAACTGCTTGAACAAGGCGCGAGTAATGAACAGCCAGTCGCGCGCGATCGTGTGCAAGCTGCGGTTTCGCGTGTGCTCAATCGGCAAAGCGACAATGGCGCTTTTGGCCTGTGGCGCGCTGGCGACAATTATGCGTCGCCTTGGCTCGGCGCGTATACGGCTGATTTTCTCTACCGTGCGAAAGAGCAAGGCTATGAAGTACCGCAAGCGGCGTTGGACCGGGCCTATCAATCGCTGCGCACAATCGCGCAAGGCGATGCCTGGCGGGTCTATGGCTATCAGACGGATGTCTATGAGAGCCGTTACCACGTCGACACCGAGAAGAAGCTGATGCAACGAGCGGCGCCTTATGCGCTATATGTTCTTGCCCGCGCCGGGAAAGCCGACGTATCGCGCTTGCGTTATCTGCATGACCGCGAACTGGACGATATTAGCTCACCTCTGGCGAAAGCCCAGCTGGCCGCAGCGCTCTCTTATATGGGTGATCGCTCTCGTGCTTTCAGTGCTTTCAACGCCGCCGAGGCGGCCATCGGCTATAACAATGATGGCGACTATTATCAGACACCCTTGCGGGACTTATCCGGCATTCTGGCACTTGCAGCCGAGACCGGGTTTAACGATCATGTTGCCCGCATTTCCGAGAAACTTGGCGAAGACACGCCGGAACCAGACGCTCTGACGACACAAGAGAAGGCCTTTATGTTGCTCGCGGTTGGAAGCCTGTCCCAAGAAGACGGATTGCGCCTTGATGTGGACGGCCTTGGCCGCAACAGCGATAATGATCGCCGATATTTCGTGACGCCGGACCAAGTTGAGCGAGGTGTCAGCTTCCGTCTACGCCGCGGCTCTACGCCGGTCTTCCGGACGGTTATGGTAACCGGCGCGCCAGAAAAAGCACCTCAGCCGGCAAGTGAGAATCTATCTGTGAGTAAGCGCATCCGGACGCTGCAAGGTGACCGCGTTGATCTTGGCGATCTGACCCAAGGCGATCAATTGGTTGTCGCTTTAACCATCACACCCCGCGAACGACGGAACAATCCGGTTATCATCGCCGATTTACTGCCAGCCGGTTTCGAGATTGAAACCATCTTGCGTCCAGCCGACGGCAATCGTGAGTTTGCGCCGGATGGTGTGTTTGGATGGGTTGGCGAAATTGATCGCGCGGAAACAGCAGAAGCCCGTGATGACAGGTTCATTGCCGCAATCGACGTGGTTAGCGAAACCCGCAGGCTGGCCTATATTGTTCGCGCTGTGACGCCAGGCACGTTCACGATGCCGGGTGTGGTCGCTGAGGACATGTACCGCCCTGATGTGTTCGCACGCTCGGCGGCGTCTGAGATTACCATTGCGCCGCAAATTACTGGCCCTGGCGGCAGCAAATGACCTGGGTCAAGCGGCTAGCGATCTGCCTCGCGGCATCGCTGGCCGCGGTGTTTGTTCTGGACAAAATCTTCCCGCCACCGATCGAACGGGGCAGGGTGGTGTCCGTCCTGGTTTCGGATCGTGATGATCGACCACTTCGTGCCTTTCCGCTCGAGAACGGGACCTGGCGGTTCGCCGCAGATCTGGACGACATCGACCCAATCTTCATTGAAGCGCTTTTAGAGGTCGAAGACAAACGCTTCTGGTCGCATGGCGGCACTGACTGGGTCGGCATGACACGCGCGGTTTTCAGTTCAGCGAGCGCTGGACGAGTGGTTTCGGGTGGATCGACCATCACCATGCAGCTGGCCCGCTTACTCGAGCCGCGTCCAAACCGAACGATTGGTGCAAAACTCGCTGAAATCTGGCGTGCACATCAGATTGAATGGCGTCTATCCAAGCGTGAAATCCTCGAACTTTATCTGACGATGACGCCGTATGGCGGCAATCTGGAAGGCATACGCGCGGCAAGCTGGCGCTATTTTGGCCGGGCACCTGATCGCTTGTCGGATGATCAGATCGCCTTGCTGATCGCTTTACCGCAATCGCCCGAAATACGGCGGCCCGATCTACGGCCGGAAGGCGCCCGGCGTGGCCGAGACGAGATTGTCGCGAAGCTTGAGCGCCTCGGTTATTTCCCGGAGCACCGGGCTGATGAAGCGCGCGCTGCCTATATACCCGGCCGCAGCTATACGTTCCCAGCGCGGGCCTGGCATGCCGCGTCGAATGCTGTTGGCGACCGCAGCAGAGATGTGCGCTCGACCATAGATGCTGGCCTGCAAGCCGAGCTCGAGCAAATCGCACTGCACCGGGTACAGGATCTCGGTGACGAAACCCAGGTTTCGATCCTGGTGGTAGATATTCCAACCCGCGCCGTCCGCGCCGCAGTCGGATCTGCAGATCGCGATCGTCCAGGCGGCTGGCTCGACTTGACGGCACAGGCGCGTTCGCCAGGCTCAACATTGAAACCGTTCATTTACGGCCTGGCCTTTGATGATGGCAGCGCTGCCCCGTCGACGCGCATCGCGGATCTGCCGAAACGTTTTGCCGCTTACCAGCCAGAGAATTTTGACCGCATGTTTCGAGGTGATGTTCGGGTGTCAGAGGCCCTCCAGCACTCCTTGAA
>CAYGUD010000175.1:0-2523 GCA_964352865.1 uncultured Hyphomonas sp. | reverse complement strand
GCCAGCAGTCCTCACGCTAGAACGAATTGGACCGCAACGGTTCGCCGCCGCTTTGACGCTCGCCGGTGCCTATCCGCGTATCTCCGGCGCCGCGAGCAAAGAGCCGGGCCTTGCGCTAGCGCTTGGCGGAGCCGGGCTGACGGCGCAGGAGCTGGCGGTTCTCTATTCTGCGTTGGGCGATGGCGGGATTGCCAAGCCGCTCGTGTGGGAGGCAGATTTGGTTGGCGAAGAGATCGATGGCTATCGGTTGCTTGGCGCCGACAGTGCTCAGAAGATTGTAAAAATTCTGCAGGACGCACCAGCGCCAGCCGGACGTATGCCGGCGCGGCTCACAGCAAATGCGCCAGAAATCGCCTTCAAAACCGGGACGGCCTATGGATACCGTGATGCCTGGGCCGCAGGTGTCGCAGGTGATTATGCGATCGGGGTCTGGGTTGGGCGCGCAGATGGCGCGCCGCGTCCAGGCGAAACGGGGCGCAAGGCGGCCTTGCCGCTGCTGTTCGAAATTGCTGACCGCGCGGCGCATCACCTCGGCGAGAGTGGCGCAGCGACATCCAAACTCATGAGCGATCGGTCGCCGCGTGCAAAAGGAGCCCTGGCACGATTTGATGGTAAGACGCGGCCTCCGGAAATCTTGTTCCCACCGCGCAACGCTGAGCTTTGGGCTGGCAATGTCGATGGCCAGCCGGCCAGACCATTCGTGTTTGCCGGCCGCGGCGAAGGTGACTTGCGCTGGTTTGTCGATGGCGAACCGATTGTCGCCGATGATGGTGGATTGCCAAGCTGGCAACCGCGCCAGTCAGGCTTCTATCGCGTGTCTGCGGTAGACCCTGACGGACGCGCAAGCTCGGTCGAAATTCGCGTGCTCGAATAGACTTCATAAAGTCTGACGCACGGACAGGTCTGGACAGATCCTTCCAAAAACGTGACACTGGCGTCATGAATAAGACCCATTATGATGTATTGATTGTTGGTGCCGGGCTCTCTGGCATTGGCGCAGCGGTTCACTTGCTTAAACGCAGCCCTGGACGGACCTACCAAATTCTCGAAATGCGAGACGCCATGGGCGGGACCTGGGATCTGTTCAGGTATCCTGGCATTCGAAGTGATAGCGACATGCACACTCTGGGGTTCAATTTCAAACCCTGGAAAGCCCAGAAAGCGATCGCGGATGGTCCAGCCATTCGGGACTATATTCACGAGACCGCGGATGAGCATGGCATCAATCCGAACATACGATACGGATATAAAGTTGTCAGTGCGTCCTGGGACAGCGCCGCAGCACAGTGGACAGTTGAGGTCAAAGTCAAAGGCAAGAAGCAAAAACAAAAGCTGACATGCAACTGGCTGCACATGTGCGCTGGATATTACAAATACGACAAAGGCTACACGCCCGAGTTTGAAGGCCGTGATGAGTTCAAAGGCGACGTGATTCACCCGCAACACTGGCCGGAAGATTATGACTATTCGGGCAAGAAAGTCGTTGTGATCGGCTCCGGCGCGACAGCGATGACGTTGGTTCCAGCAATGACCGATAAGGCTGAGCATGTGACCATGCTGCAACGCTCGCCGACCTACGTTGTGTCGCGTCCTGCGGAAGATAAATTCGCCAATGGATTGCGCAAAGTCCTACCCGGGATGATGGCGTATGGCATCACACGTTGGCGCAATGTCTTGTTCCAGCTCTTCTTCTACAATCGAACGCGGACCAAGCCTGACAAGGTCAAAGAAAAGTTGCTCGAAATGACCCGCGAGCAGTTGGGCGCTGAAACCGTCGAGAAGCATTTTACGCCGACTTACAATCCATGGGATCAGCGCTTGTGTCTGGTGCCCGACGGCGATTTGTTCACGGCGTTGAACGACAAAAAAGCGTCGGTGGTCACCGACCATATCGATCGGTTCACCGAAACAGGCATCAAACTTAAATCTGGCGATGAGATTGAAGCAGATCTGATTGTCACGGCAACAGGTCTGGATTTGCAATTCATTGGCGGCGCTGAAATCACTGTCGATGGTGAAAAGCAAAACATGCATGATTTGCTGAACTATCGCGGCGCGATGGTTTCGAACATTCCGAATATGACAGCGGTGTTTGGGTATACGAATGCGAGCTGGACCCTGCGCGCAGACCTGACCAGCGAATACTTGTGCAAAGTGCTCAATCATCTCGAGCGCGAGAATTTTGTTGAAGCCCGCCCGGTAGCTGACGGCGTAGAGCCGGCATCGGATTTCCTCGACTTCTCATCCGGTTATGTCCAACGCGCGATGGAGCGGTTTCCGCAGCAGGGCAAAGATGCGCCTTGGGTGATAACGCAAAACTATGCGCGCGACATTTTCCTGATGCGGCATGGCAAGGTTGACGATGGCGCGCTGATCTTCCGCCGGGCTCATGAAACCGTCGCTGATGCGGCTATTCCGGTGCCGGTCGCAGCTGAATAGGGACCGATTGCACACGGGAACGTAATTCATTCTTGAACGTCTGCGCGCTCCGGCGTATGGGAGGTTTCAGGGCAGCCTTAGCTC
>CAYGUD010000174.1:0-5467 GCA_964352865.1 uncultured Hyphomonas sp. | reverse complement strand
TGGAGAACAAGGGCCTCAACATCTTCAACGACAAGCTGGTCTTTGCCAAACCCGAGAGCGCCACGGACAATGACTACGCGGCGATCGAAGGCGTGATCGCACACGAATATTTCCACAACTGGACCGGCAATCGCATCACCTGCCGCGACTGGTTCCAGCTTTGCCTGAAAGAAGGCCTGACGGTGTTCCGTGATCAGGAGTTTAGCGCTGATATGCGGTCGCGCCCGGTGCAGCGGATCAAGGACGTGATCCGACTGCGCGCGCGTCAATTCGCTGAAGATGCCGGACCATTGGCCCATCAGGTCCGCCCGGACGGGTATGCCAGTATCGACAATCTCTACACCGCGACAGTGTATGAAAAAGGCGCTGAACTGATCCGCATGCTGAAAACTATGATTGGCGACGAGGCTTTCGCGAAAGGTATGCAGATCTATTTCGACCGCCATGATGGCGAGGCGACCACGATCGAACACTTCTACAAATGTTTCGAAGACGCTTGCGGCGAAGACCTGTCCGACTTCCGGCGCTGGTATAGCCAGCCGGGCACGCCGACAATTACGGCGACGGAAATCTGGGACGAAGATACCGGAAAGCTGACTGTGATGCTGAAACAGTCAAACCCGGAAACCCCTGGCAATACCGATCCAAGACCGCTGCCAATGCCGCTTCGGGTGGCAGCATTTGCCAGCGATGGTGCAAAGATCGAAGACCTGACTCTGTTGCTTGAGGGCGAAGATACGGTGTGGAGTATTAGCGGACAGGGCGGGCGCCCAATGGTCTCGCTGAATCGCGGCTTCTCGGCCCCGGTCCGCACCGACCATCAAGTCAGCGACGCAGATCGTCTTGCGATCGCACGAGTCGATGATGACCCGTTTAACCAATGGGATGCCCTCCAGGCCTTGGTGAAGAAAGATATTCTCGCCATTGCCTATGATCAAAAATCCGGTGCCGATGCCGACATTGTTGCAGCGATTGTCGATGCTGTGCGGAAGAATATTGATGATCCCGCCTTTGCGGCTTTGCTGACACGCTTGCCTGATGTTGGTGAGCTGTTTCAGGAGCATGTCCCTGCCAATCCGAATGCGCTCGCTGATGCGCGCAAGACGGTTCAGCGCAGCCTCGCCAACGCGTTGATCGAGGACGCCCGTGCCTTCCTCGCTAAAGCCTCGCCGGAACCTTTCGTTCCGGATGCCGCTCAATCAGGCCAACGGGCACTGAGAAGCGCCTTCATGACGCTTTTGAGTGCGCTCGGCGATGCGGCCGACGCAGAGCTCAATTCGCTCTTCAATGCCGCAGGCAATATGACAGAAAGCCTGTCCAGCTTGCGCGCAATTTGCGTCGCTGGTGGGGCTAGCAAGTCTGACGTGATCACGGCCTTTGAGACCAAATGGACTGACAATCCGCTGGTCATGGACAAATGGTTCGCTGTGCAAGCCGGCACCGGCAATGTCGCTGACGTCGCCGCGCTGACCAAGCATGCTGCGTTTGATTTGAGCAATCCAAACCGCGTACGCTCGGTCATCGCGGTGTTTGCGATGCAAAACCTGCAGGCGTTTCACACCCCGGATGGGTCAGGATATGATCTGGTCACGGATATCATCGAGAAAGCTGACAAGACCAACCCGGCTTTGGCGGCCCGTTTATTGACCGCATTCGAACAATGGAAATCGCTGGAACCCCGGGCCCGCGCCGCAGCTGAGACGGCGTTGAAGCGTCTTCAGTCCGGAGAATTGTCAGAAAACGCCTCTGACATTATCAGCCGCACACTGGGATAGACGCCTCAGAGGCTGAAGAATCGTGCCATTGGTTAACCAATCCTGAACTTTCTGATTCGAAAGCTGGAAGGTGAACAAGTGCGTCTTCAAGAGGCGCACCCAGAAAGGTGCGGGCTGTGGCACGTCACAAGGCGCAAGCTGCGAAGACAAATAAAGCGGGGCGATCCTCATCGCGCCCGAGTCTCAGCCTGACCAAAGCCCTTGGCCTGATCATTTTGATTGAAGGCCTGGCGCTGGGTTACAAATTCTATGACGACCGCCAGCGTGCGAACGCTTCGAAACAAATCGAGGCACACCGGGAAGCCCTCGCCATATCAGAGCGGGTCGCGGGTCAAATCAGCACGATCGAGCAGACACTCCGGCTCGGGTATCAAGCCGGGTGGACGCCGCAGCAGACCGGGCGGGCCCATCCCGATCTGGAAACTGTGGTATCCATGGCCGACGCACTGACCGCTGTCGAAGGCTCGCGCCTGCGCCGCGCGGGCGAAACCGGATCGCAACTTCTGGCGCGAAACAAAACCGCAGGCCTGACCTCCGATGGCGACATCATCATTGTTTTTGATCCGGATTCCGGCGGCCCGCGATTTGGTCTGGTTCCGTCTCCAAATTGGCTGCCAGAAGCCCGTGGTAACCGTGAGTTCAGTTTGCTGAAATCCCAAACAGATGGCGCGATGATTACAGCGCAAGGCAAGATCTCCGCGTGTTCAAGCCTTATCGGGTCTGATCTGGCCGTGTGCGTGCGCAATGAATTGCCTCGATTCACGCAGGCAAGCGTGCTGAATTTACTGCTCTATGGCTTGCTCCTGCTAGGGCCAGCATTGGCGATTCTTGGATTGTTCAGGATGTTTGAACAAAGGCGACTGGAATCTGAATCATTTGAAGGCGAAGCAACCCGGGCCGGGCGCATTCTTAAAACCGTTCTCCATCAGTCAAAGGCTGGCTTTTGGTCGTGGAATGCAAAAACCAATCAACTCTGTTTAAGTGCTGAAGCTGCTGCCTTGCTTGGGCATGGTGCCGCCATCGACGTTTCGATTTCTGAATTCCTGCGCTTCGTTCACGATGAGCATGCCGAGTCTGTGGAACAATCGCTGCGCACTTTGCAAGAGCGCGGATTTGTGACGCAGGTCTTTGCCAATAAGGACAAATCGGTGTGGCTGGATATGCGCGCCAAGCTCGATGAGAATAGCGATGCGATCAATGGCGTGCTGCAGGACGTCACGGCCACAAAAGTCGCTGTCGCCCGGACCCGGCAAGCTGAAAACCGGCTGCGCACCGCCCTGGAAGGGTTTTCTGGCCCTGTGGCACTGTGGGATGCCCGCAAACGCCTGATTTACTGGAACCGCGCCTTTGTTCGTGTGTTCGGGCTGGAGCCAACCGTCCGCGCTGGCATGGGCTATGAGACCGTGATGCTGTCGCAAGCGACCAATATAATCGACCGCCGCCCGAGCAAAGAAGGGGACCGCGCTGAGGTCGTCAAAATCCGTGATGGCCTGTGGTTCAAGATCGTCGAACGCACGACCAAAAGCGGCGGCATGATCACGGTCGGACTGGATGTCTCGAGCGATGTCCATAACGAAGTTGAACTGACCAAACAACAAGGCCGCTTGCGCAAACTGGTCGCCAAGTTGGAACTGTCCGAAACCAAGACGGCTGAGCTGACGCAGCATCTGCAATTACAGAAACAACGGGCTGAACGCTCGGCCAATTCGAAGAATGCGTTCCTGGCCAATATGAGCCATGAGCTGAGAACGCCTCTGAACGCGATTAATGGATTTTCGGAAATTCTGGTCGAGGAAATGTACGGCCCACTTGGCGATCAACGCTACAAAGAATATGCGCAGGATATTCTCGATTCCGGCAAACATTTGCTCGATATGATCACTGACATTCTCGACATGGCAAAGATCGATGCCGGCAAGATGACGGTCGACTTGCATCGAATTGATATCGTCGATCCCGTCGATGCGGCGATCAGGATGATCCGCCGCAAGGCAGAAGAGAAAGACATTTCCCTAAAACTCGCTGCAAACCCGAACTTGCCGCTGGTCGAAGCGGACCATCGCGCGATCCGGCAAATGATCCTCAACCTGGTCTCGAATGCGATCAAGTTCACCGATGAAGGCGGCGAAGTCCGCGTCACGGTCGATCAAAAAGAAGGCGAGCTGCGCGTCGCGGTCCGCGATAATGGCATTGGCATTCCAGCCGATGCGCTGCCGAGACTGGGCGAACCGTTTGAGCAAGTCAGCGATACCCGCGACCGAAACTATGACGGCACCGGCCTTGGACTGGCGCTGACCAAATCCTTTGCAGAAATGCATGGCGGCAGACTGACCATTGCCAGTGACCCTGGCCGCGGGACACAAGTCAGTTTCTATTTACCGGTGCCTGAACAGCAATCACAGCCGTCCAGTTCGGTCGCTTAGGGCACTTCCCGCAATGTCTCGACCACAAATGTGCTGGCTTGCGCGGCACAGGCTGAGGCGGCCTGTTTGAGGGCTGTTGCACGATCCGCGGAAGACCGACTGCCCGCCATTTGCCGCGCCGTGATTTCTTTATGTGAGATCAGGGACCGATCGCTTGTCGCAATCAAGCTGACCACCATTTCGCAGATCGCCGCATCGCCTTGCAGATGCAGGACAGAAATGCGGCTCGCGAGCTCGTAATCCGCCAGGATGCCGAGTTCAGGTGCAACCGCATTGCCCGCCTCGCCGGTTTCAAAACTATCAATCATAGCCAATTGAATTTGCCGGGTTGCGGGACCCGCCCACTCAACGCCAGAAATCATCCGAAGACCACCATCAGCGCCTTTGCTGACCATGCCCTGTCCGGCCATCAGACGCGCTGATTCCGGTTCTCGAACAATCACATCATGCGCGAGACCTGACTGGCTGGCGCTGGCTTCAACGCTGTACAGCGCGTCCGGCGCAACCGGTTCTGGCAACACCGAAACACACGCTGTGAGCGCGGTGCATAGAAGGCCAATATTGATCAGCTTGTTCTTCATTATCGACGATCCTCATAAGGCAGCGGCTTTCCGACAACCAATCCTTGCGGGTTTTGCTCAAGCTCCCGCGTCAACCGGTCGAGGCGTGAAATCAGAACGCGCAGCTCTTGCGCGGCAAGACTGGTCTGCTGCACCGTATCCGACGCCCCGCCTTCAACCAGACGAGTTGCGGCTTGAATGGCCTTGGTGCTTTCCGTCAACATTACGCTGGCATTTCCAGTCGCGCCTTCAAGCTGCTCGACCAGGGCTTTGAGCTCGACGTTCAGGCTGACCAGTTCCCGATCAACGGATGCGGCAACACTGGTAATATCAGATGAAGCCTCGCTGAGATTGTCGCCAGCCCGCTCCAGTGATGCCAGCGTTTGAAGCGTTTGCGTCAGCAAAGCCGCGTCCTCTGCGGAGAGCACGCTGGTAATGTCGCGGACATTTGCAAGCGTTTCAGAGAGCGCTGCGACGTTTTCCTCGGTCAGCAGGCCGCTCAACTGTTCCATGGTGACGCCCGCCTGTGCCATCACTTGAGCGCCGCCATCAAATAGCGCCGCAAGCGGGGTCTCACCCGCCTGGATAACGGGAACATCCCCATAAGGCGGCGGTAAGAGCGGACCCGCATCATCTGAGCCAGCATTGATCTGAACGAAAGTCACACCGGTAATTCCGGCAAAATCGATGATCGCGGTCGAGTCAGATT
>CAYGUD010000173.1:0-5487 GCA_964352865.1 uncultured Hyphomonas sp. | reverse complement strand
CACTTCCATTCCCGGAATCCAAATATAAGGCGTGACGTAAACCACCAATTCCGTTCGCGTTTCTAGCGCGCCTTGCTCGCCAGCAAAGACGTTTAAGATCGGCACGTGTCGCAACCAAGGCAGACCGGACTTCTCAGAAATGCGATAGCGTGAGTTCAAACCGCCAATCATGATGGTTTGCCCGGTCCCGACAATCATCGACGTGGTCGCTGTATTGCGTTGTTTGGTCAATAAAACTTCGCCAGCCGTGGCGCCAAAGCGCGAGTCTTCGATGGTCAAATCCATCCGAATGGAATTGTCTGCCATCACCGCTGGCGTGATTTCCATCGAAATCCCCGCCGTAATTGAATCTGTGCTGACCACCGACGTATCCGCCGTGCTGACTCGAACAAACTGATCATCGACGATCGCTATGCTGGCCGGTTGCATGCTGCGGGTGGCGATATAAGGACGGGCGAGGACATGCGCGGCATTACGTGCCGCGAGAAAGTCTATCGTGGCCGTGACTTGAGCCGAGTCAGAGGCGAGATCGGAGAAGGTTGCGACGATATTCCCACCTGTCTGGCCTGGAATGAGGCTCGCAGCGCCGAACTTGCCGCTGGCCCCATCTGTAAAACTCAAGCCCAGGGTCTCTATGGAAGACGTGTTGATATCAACGACCAGCGCTTCGATAATCACATGCGCGACGGGTCTGTCGGCTTTGGCAATAATGCTGAGCGCCTCTGCGACTTCGACGACCGGACCGACCAGATAGACGGAGTTAGTCTCTCCGATGCTGCTTGCCGTTAAACCATCATCGTCGGAGAATTCCGCGAAAGGAAATAACTCTCCGATCAGCGTCACGACATCGGCTGAGGCAAGATGCTTGATTGGAACTTCCCTGCTCGTGAACCCCGTAACGGATTCGAAGGTCGCATCGTTAGACGAGTCCGAGTCACTATTTGCGAGCCCGGCCTTAAATGTCAGAACGCCATTGATCGCCTTCACATAGACACCTGAATTCGCCAAAATAACGTTCATGCCGTCGATGATCGGTTTATCTTTGAACCGAGCCGATACCGTGCCGGTCAAAGACACAGCCTCTGAGGTGTATTGAAGACGCGGACTATCCAAGATTTTCGTCAGAACAGTACGCAAGTCTGCCTGCGCCAAATCAACCGATAGGCGAGCGTCGCCCATCTCCGGGTCAGCGCTCACCTCCAGAAGACGGATAGAGTCCTCGACCGCTTGCGTTTGCTGAGCTGCATAGCGTTCCGCTTGAGCGCGATACGCGTTTATGAGATCGTCTTGATCGCTATGGCCGTGAAGGTTTGGATCTGCGATGCAACTCGCGAGTAGAAACAGCGCGGAGATTGTAGCACCGTATCGCGAAATCTTGCGACCGCTAAACGACATTTTCGACATTGTGTTCAGCAGCCCCTGAATCAATTTCTGTCCAAGTATGAGGCTCTAATTGCCCGTTCGAACCATGCATCAATAAGCGCTGCTTTGCTTACCGCATTTATATCCCATTGCATCGACAGGCTTACCGTCCACTTTTGGGACTTGGTCACTCATCGCGCTGACATCATTACCTTTCCAGCTGTTCGAAGACGTCGTGCCTTTGACTTGCGTTACGATTTTGCAGCCCGGAGTCAGATACAGATTTTGGTCTTTCTTATTGGCCGCTTTAATCTTGATCTGGAGTTTGTAGGCACAGGATGCCGGAACAATGAATGTATTATAGCTGCCGGACCACACGTCATCATCGATCTTCTTGTCAACGCTTGGGCAATCCGGATGAGTCGCTGCCCCCCCTGGCTGGTCACCTCTCGCGGTCAAAGACGTCCATTCGAGCGTAAATGAACCAGCATTTCCAATGACGATCACGCCGCAAACGGCGTTTGGTTCGTCGCAAGAGTGATGCGTATAACGGGTTGTCTCTCCTGCATGGGCAGGAGCGATCGGGGTGAGTGCTGTGGTGATTGTTGTTGCGAGCATTGCTGCACCGATTTTCTGGTACGTGGTAAGCATGTCATTCCTTTGTATAATTGCTCCTGTCTCTCATCGATAATTGGCTGCGCGCGTGGCGACGACTGTCATATCGGACAGTAGGATCTGACTCCGAAAAAAGCTTGCCTCACATTCCAGGAAAGCGAAGGAGGCCCGATTGACTCAATCCAAATCAATTTTAGCGTTGATGATCGTTCTAGTGGCCACGGCGCTCGCACCCATGGCGTATGGCGAGGCGTCGATCTTCGAGCTTCGCATCACAAATGATACCAATTCAGACCTGACCTTTAAGCTTCAGGACGGGCACTCGAAACACGTCCATCTAACGTACGACAAGACCAGAGTAACGTCCCACACGATCGAAGCTGGCACATCGGGTGTCGTCGGCGTTCAACCAAATGGCGATAAGTGCGACCCAGGATGCGGCGCCTGCTCACCAAGCTATGGGAAGGTCTACGCCTGGTACACCAATGACAGCGGAAACGAAGTCCGGAACAATTACTATAGGGCCACCGTTGAGTTTTCTGAGTATTGCGGCGTGGCGGGCAATAAGCCGATCACCACTTACACCTCAAACTGGACTTTCGATCATGGTGGTGGCCAAGGCACGAAGCATTTCCATCACGAAGAGAAGTCGTCGCATAATAGCTACACCACTTCCAATCCAGCCCAAGGGCTGACCGTGGATGCGAAACACATCAGCGGCCACGCAACCATCACTTATTCCGAAAGGTAGAGCGATGATTAGCGCTTCACTTGATTTGCGCGCGCGTCGCGGAATAGATAGATCGTCGCGTATCAAGCGGATCAAATCCATAGACGAGCGCTGCGGTCACGATTGCCTGCACCGTGGTCGAGACGCCGAGCCGTTCACGGGCATTGGCGATGTGAAACCGAATAGTGCGCTCGCTGATTCCCAATATTTTTGCAGCCTCAAACAAGGTCTTGCCTGAAGCCAGCCATTGCAAACATTCTACCTCGCGGCGCGATAGAGTTCTACCAGCGTGCGTCTCAGGGCCACTCGTCGATAAGGCTATGGCTTTGCCATGCAGATATCGATAGGCGCTCTCAAACACCTCGAATGTCTTGCAAAGGTCGGAAATCATCGGGCCCGAAACCTCGCTCTGCGTTTTCGCGACCAGGATGAGTGTCCGATCACGTTCTTTGCAAAGCGGATAGGCGCAAAACTCCGTCCATTCGCGTTCACCAAAGGCCGCCAGCAACTGTCTTTGATACTCGGTCAGATAAAAGCTCGACGGTGCTTCAGCGATCATCTGAAATGCCTGGGTTTGCTGTATCTTCCACCCCTGGCAAGCCTGGGTATCGGATTTGGATTTGGTCAGCGCAACCGATACCGATTCAGCCAGGCTCAGCTTCAGCGCATTACCATAAGCTCCTATCCGATCTGAATAATTGTCCCAGATCAGAACGTGATTGGCCTGCATTGTCGCCGCGGGCCCAGGCGCGGGTGTCCAGGTCAGTGACAAGAACGGAAACCCTAAAAACTCGCAGACTTGAGACGCTTTCTCCAAAATCTCGTCGAGCGTCTCGCTTCGATAGAATTGAATGAGCTCAGCTTCCAGAACCACGGGCAACATCCTCACAGCGGCAAATACCGCCAATAAAGTTCTGTAGAGCAAATGCTCCACAGAGATGATAACGCAGTTTTTACTGTATTCAGTGATTCTTCTACTTTATTACTACTATTCTTAATTTCTACCTAAAGATGTTTATTCTTCTCGTCAGAGAACCCCACATACGTGATACCCACGCGGCGCAGTCCCTGGGACGAGCAATTGCTGGACAGGTCTTCATTCACGGCGATACGCATGGGTCTATGTCAGATATTACCATTCGATCCGCACGCGCCGATGACTTGCCAGAATTGCTGAAGTTCGAGCAAGGCATCATTCTCGCCGAGCGCCCCTATGATGAGACGCTTAAACCAGACCCGATCAGCTATTATGATATCGGCGCGATGATCTCATCATCCGACGCTGAAGTGGCGGTTGCGGTACGCAACGGTGCGCTGATCGGCTCTGGTTATGCCCAGAAGCGGGCCTCTCGGCCCTATGTGTCCCCGCCGTTTCACGCCTATATCGGGTTTCTATACGTGGCCCCAGAGGCGCGCGGACAAGGCATCAATAAGCACGTCCTCGATCATCTCTTCGATTGGGCGCGAGCGAATGATTTGCCAGAAATCCACCTCACGGTTTACCCTGAAAACGCCTCCGCGATCCGGGCTTATGAGAAAACAGGCTTCGAACCTTACATTCTTGAAATGCGAATGAATTGGGACAAGAGGCAATAGTACGGCGACAACTGCAAGGTCATATTCTCTGCTCATTTTGCAGAGAGGTCGCCGAAAATGAGGTTCAAATCCAACGTCACTCCCATCGGACTGGCCTGTCTTGTGCTCGTTCTGGGTGGCTGCGCCACTAACACCGATCCTTCTTCAGAACCCTCAAAGACGGACACCGCCCCGGTTGCTGTTCAAGCCCATAGCGACATCGCCCCTGTGACCGAGCGCCAAGCGACGCCATTTCCTGAGACGTTGTCGTTGTGTCCACGCATGACAGTCACGAACGCACCTGCACACAATTCTGATCACGGCGTGCTCAATTATGACCCCTTTGTCTGGATTTCTGGGACGCGCCTGGCGGTTGCGCCTGTCGAAAATGCTTGTCTTTCATCCGGTTACGGAATCAGACGTGGAAATCTGCACAAGGGGATCGACCTTTACAATCGCGACGCGACGAAAATTTATGCTGCAGCGAACGGCCGGGTGAGAGAAAAACACTACCGGGCTGATTATGGAAACATGCTGGTTATTGAACATGGCGACGGCGTATTTGCGCGGTACGCCCATCTTGAAAGCTTTGCCGATGACCTCAAGGTTGGGGATCAGGTCGAACTCGGTCAACCTATTGGAATCATGGGCAATACTGCGAGTTACCGCATCCCACGGCACTTGCATTATGAAGTCATGACGGGTGAATGGGGCACACGAACCGGCGCCTTCGGACTCACGCCTGTCGATATCTTCGCGCACTTGCCACAAAATTAGCACAAGCCAAGCGCCCAAACTTCCTGTATGGCGCGCGCCATGAGCTTTCCAGATAAAAAGACGGTTCTCGATTTCCTTAAGAAGAACCCGGGCGCCACATCCAAACAAGACATTGCACGCGGCCTCAAGGTAAAAGGGCGAGAGCGGCAGACGCTGCGCGAGATTTTGAAAGATCTTGAAGCCGACGGCACCCTCACCAAAACCGGACGCCGGGAATGGGCGCAATCCGATACACCGCCCCCCACCTGCGTGATCCGCTTTGAGCGAACAGATGATAATGGCGATCTGATCGCGCGTGCCTTCGGTAAACAAGGCGCATATGGGCCGGACATCCTCTACAACGGGTATTCGGGCAAAACACGGGGAAATGCACCGGGCGTAGGAGATCGAGGTCTCGCGCGAGTACAACAAACAGAAGGTACCTGGAC
>CAYGUD010000172.1:0-5491 GCA_964352865.1 uncultured Hyphomonas sp. | reverse complement strand
GCAAACAAACTGGACCGTAACAAGAAGGTTCTCCTACAGATGTAACAACCACTTTATCCCTAACTAGGGCGTTATCAGGGCAAGGGGCAAGCCTTTCTCACCCACCGAATCTTACCATCACATAAAGTAACAGCGCACCAATCGCCATGGACCACATGCCGGATTGCCGAATGGTCGCTTCTGGCATCTCGGCCAACCAGGCGCCGAACCGCTTCATAGCTGCAGGCGCACCCGCATAGATCGCGCCTTCTATCAGGAACCAGACACCGATCCCGGCCAGAATAATCGTGAGCATGATCAGTCCTCTCCCGAATCAAAAACCCCGCCGCAACTTACGCTGGGCGGGGGTAATTGGATATGGCTGCCGCGCTTAACGGCGCGGTGTTCCGTTTAGACGCGCATCCACAATGAATTGGTCACAGATGCCAATATTGTCTGGAGCGAGCACGATACGTGTTCCAGCAGTAAACGCCTTCTCACACGCGATCAGCGCACGTTGGAACCGGAAGAATTCCGCATCCTGCTCATACGCTTCGGCATAGATCCGGTTCCGTTCCGCGTCGCCTTCACCTCGGATTTGCTCTGAGCGACGGTTGGCTGCCGCTTCTTTTTCAATCCGCAGACGATCCGCTTGAGCGCGAATCTCGGCTGCATCACGATCACCTTGGGTTCGTTGATCTGTCGCTTCCTGATTTCGCGTTTCGATCATCTGGCGGAAAACACCTTGTGTGATTTCATCCGGAAGTTCGACACGCTTCAGGCGAACATCAATGATCTCAATCCCGCGATTTTGAATCGCAGTGCGCAAATCATCGCGGATATTGTTCATCAGAATCGTCCGGGCCCCTTCATCAACCACGACCGAAACGGAATCATCGGTTTCGCCTTCGCCGACGATGTCTTCGACAGGTGAGTCTCCTGCTAAGGAAAGCTCGCAAATATCAACATCAGGATCACGGTCCGCGATGGCCTCGATTGGTCGGAGCGGCTTTAGCCCCGAAATAATTTCCTCCGGGCACTTTTGCGACAAACGGTTGTAGATCGCCGTCCGAGCAAAGTTCTCAAGCTGTCCTGCGCCTGCTTGCTGGGTCACAAATTGCCGGTAGAATTCGAGAGGATCCGCGATCCGCCACCGAATGAAAGCATCAACACTCAACCGTTCCTGGTTGACCGCGAAGACTTCAAACTCTGGCAAGTCGAGACCAAGGTTTCGTTTGTCGAAAAAGACGACGCTTTGATAAAGCGGGATTTTGAATTTGAGGCCCGCATCTTCATTGTCGCCATTATTATAGACGGCTTCAGCTGCACCCACTTGCAAAACAAGCGCTTGCTGGCGCTGATCGACAATGAAGAACGAGTTGAACACGACGACCAGAATGGCGACTGCGCCAACGATGCCAAGAATACCAAAAGGTTTCATCTTATTGCCCCTGTCCTGAACGGTTTACACGATCAAGTGGCAGGTAAGGCACTGCCCCGGAATCATTATCGAGTATAAGCTTCTCTGAACGCGCAAGAACGCGCTCCATCGTTTCGAGATACATCCGCTCTCGGGTGACTTGTGGTGCCTGGCGATATTCTGCCAGGATTTGAGTGAAACGACTTGCTTCACCGGTCGCGATATCAATCACCTGGGCTTTATAGGCTTCAGCTTCTTCGATGATCTTCAAAGCTTCACCATCAGCAATGTTGATGATTTGATTATAGTCACGGAACGCTTCCTGACGGGTTGCTTCGGCAATCAAGTCGGCCTCGACCACGTCGTTAAACGCTTTACGAACTTCGCCGAGCGGAGCTTCTGCTTCCTGAATTTCGACGTTTTGGATACTTACGCCAGATTCATATCCATCCATCATTTCCTGAAGTTGTTGTCGAACTTCAACCTGGATATCGTTTCTCTGCAGCGTGATGACTTCGTCCAGCGTCCGGCGTCCAACGACTTCTCGCATGACACTTTCCGCAGCATCAGCCACCAGTTTCGCACCACCTTCAATATTCAAAATGAACATTTCCGGCTCACGAATGGCTTCGCTTTCGCCAACATCCAGTCGCGACAAGTTCCAGAACACCCGGAACTGCAAATCGACAATGCTCTCATCACCGGTCAGCATCAGGCTGTCAGAACTGCCCGCGCCAATCGCTGTTTCGCGCTGACCTTCCGAGCGGATGATCTCGTGCGTCTCAATCGGGGATGGCAAATGTACGTGCAAGCCAGGTCGGAAGTTCTTTTGATACTCCCCAAACCGGAACACGGCAGCTCGCTCACCCTCGTCAACGATGACGACGCCCGTTGCCAACCAGGCCACTAAAGCAACAACACCCAAGGCGAGAAACCCGCCAGGACCGAGGCTTGGCCCTTTGGCCCGGCCACCGCCGCCGCGTCCGCGACGCGAAAAGCGTTCCTGCATTTTGCGCATCTGCTCTTCGATATCATTACCGCCGCCCTGACCGCCGCCGCCTTGGCCACCTCCCCCGGGTCGTCCCCAGGGTGAGTCGCCATTGCCGTTGCCACCAGAACCGCCACTGCCCCATGGGCCGCCATTGGCCTTGGGGGGCTCGTCGCCATTTCCACTATTGTCGTTCCAGGGCATCACCCCTCCTTTTGGTCTCACCAAGATACTGGCTTTTTTAGTCCATGCTGCCTATTTGCGTTCTAAAGGCCTCTTCATCAAGGACATAGCCCATGTTTTGGGACAAGAAAGACCGTAAACCTGTGACAGATGCGACAATTAGGTCTGCCCTTGGGGCACCTGACTGGCTTTCTGGCGTCCGAATCGCCGATGATGGGCGCGTGACTCTGATCATAGAGGCCGACCCTTCAGACCTGGAACGCGCCGAAGCTCTGCGAGTCGAAGCGGAAGCCCGTGCCATGCAAATTGAGGGGGTCGCAGACGTCGCCACTGTTTTGACGGCCGAAGCGAAGGGCGGGCGAACGCCGCCGCCTGCGCCCTCGGCGGCGCTACCCACCCATGCCAGCCCGCGACGGGTCCGCAAAGGCGCAAGGCTCTCAAGTGAGGCCTTGAGTCAGGGGCAGCCGGACCGCCAATCTGAAATTTCTGCAATCCCGGGGATCACACGTATTCTCGTCGTCGCCAGCGCTAAAGGCGGGGTCGGAAAATCGACCGTTTCAGTCAACCTCGCAGCGAGTTTTGCCAAGCAAGGCCTTCGCGTCGGTCTGCTGGATGCTGATATTTACGGACCTTCAATCCCGACAATGCTCGGCGTTGCCGATCAAAGCCCCGGCACCAATCCCGACAAAAAGCTGATTCCCGTACGCGCCTATGGCATAGAGACGCTCTCAATCGGCTATCTCACGGATACGGATGCTCCCATGATCTGGCGCGGACCGATCGTCCAGTCCGCGATCACGCAGATGCTGAACGATGCCGCGTGGGGAACACCAGAAGATCCGCTCGACCTACTGATCATCGACACCCCTCCCGGCACCGGCGAAGCGCAGCTCACATTGGCTCAGCGGGTTCCAGTGACGGCGGCTGTAATCGTCACCACGCCGCAAGAAGTGGCACTGGCCGACGTCCGCCGCGGCGCCGCAATGTTCGCCAAGACGCATGTTCCTGTTCTTGGCATCGTTGAGACCATGAGCTGGTTCGAAGATCCCTCAGGGGCGCGTCATTATTTGATGGGTGAAGGCGGTGGCGGCCGCATGGCGCAATCGCTTGGCCTGCCGCTGCTGGCGCAAATCCCGATGCTGCAATCCATTCGCGAAGGCGGCGATAGCGGGCAGCCGGCGGCGCTGGCAGACGGACCGCCGGCCGAGATCTTCGAAAATACGGCCCGCGAAATCGCGCTCAGCCTTGATGCATTGCAAACAAAACCGGCGCCGAACATCATTTTTGAGGATTAATCTCTGTTCGGTAAAATTTGAACGTTCGTTTGAACCACGATTTTGCAATTTCCCTGTATGCAGATCCCAGGGACATTAATTTATGCTGAGTACATCTTCTCGCCTTCATACGATTGTTTACGCCATCCTCTTATCGGTGGTGTTGATTTGCGCGACGGTGCATTTCTCCGCATTCATTGCGCCGTTGCTCGGCGGGTATGGCGTTCATACAGTCACAGTTACTGCAGCGATCGCTTCCTGCGCGCTGGCACCACCTGCTTCAGTGATCATGGCGATCTATTCGAACAAGCTTATTGAAGTGCAAGCGCAGCTCCTTGAACTTGCCACCACGGACCCGCTCACGGGCTTGCTCAATCGCCGCGCCTTTGCGCATCGATATGAGCGGGAATTGGCGCGTTATAACCGGACCAATCTGCCGGTTTCCTTATTGCTGATCGATCTCGATTATTTCAAACTCATCAATGACAAATGCGGTCACGCAGCCGGCGACGCCGCTTTGCGTATTCTGTCGGAACATTTGAAACAGACCAGCCGCTTTGGCACCGATGATGTCGCCCGGTGGGGCGGCGAAGAGTTCGCGGTCATGTTGTCAGATTCCGGTCACCAATCTGCGATGCGCGCGGCTGAACGCCTGCGCCGTCAAATTGAGACTCTGAAAATTACCTATAATGACGAGCTCATTCATCTCGAAGCCAGCATCGGTGTTGTGGTCTGCCGCAAAGGTGAGGCCCTGGAAATGGCCATGCAACGGGCTGACCTATGTCTGCGCCAGGCGAAAGCTCAGGGACGAAACCGGGTCATGGCCTTCCCGGAAGACTTACAGCTTGAAGCGGATTCGAACGTCGCCTAGATCCGCGATCTGAAGTCATGGCTTCACATCTGCGCTTAGACGTGAACGCTAAAACTCTCGCACCGCACCGGCAGAAAACTCAAACACGGCTTCGTGGGAGTCGCCCTTTGCACTGACCTGCTCAAACGGCGCACCCGAATAAATAGACCGAAGTCCCATCCCTGACCATCCATGCGACACTGCAACGTTCACATCATTGGTGTTGGCGATATTGGTGTTGGCGATGTCATCCAGCCAATCCTCCAATCGGGCTCGAAATGCCGTTTCAGTTTCGCCGTTCGGGGCGCGATAAGCCCAATCAAATCGTCCAGTCCCGTCTAACTGACCAGGGTGGGTGAACTCGATATCTTCCATCGTCATCCCTTCCCAATCCCCTAAGGAAATTTCAGCGAGCCTGGGATCCGTCCTGGTCTCAGCGACGGCTAAATAGTCTGAGATGATACAAGCGGTTTGCTGAGCTCGTCCCAATGGACTGACCCATAATATGATCGGTGTATCGCTAATCACGGAACTGAGCTTTTCGGCTACGCGATGCGCCTGCTGGCATCCGCGATCGGTTAAACTGGAATCCATACGGCCTTGCAGACGCCCGGCCCTATTCAACTCGGTCTCGCCATGCCGTGTGAGGTAAAGACGTTCCATCCATGATCCAGATCTTGCATCGCCCGACACTGCGCAGACTTATGTCACAACAGGCCATATCACACAAAAAAAACGGCCCCAAATGGGGCCGCGATTTGTTGATCAAATTTCAGAGCGCGGCGACTAGCCCGCTT
>CAYGUD010000171.1:0-5501 GCA_964352865.1 uncultured Hyphomonas sp. | reverse complement strand
TTTCCGCCTGATAAACGCTCTTCAGCGCTGGGTATTTTTGCCCTCGGCATTCCGACGCCAATCCGGGCGAGAGCAAATTGCAGGGTGTTTTGCGCCATGCCGCAGGCCACCGTCATGGCACTCCAGGCCGCCATCGCAATGGCAATGATTGACGTGCGGTTTTTACGCTCGGCGAGCATTGCGAATGGAATGCCGAGCAGGGTGTAGAGCACAGCAAACGCCAAGCCGGACAGGATGCCAATCATGAAATCCGACAAGCCAAATGTCTCGCGAATTTGCTCGCCCAATACGCCGATCAGTGTCCGATCAATGAAGTTGAACGTGTAGACAACAATCAGGGCGAACAGCACATAGCCGCGATAGGCTGAAGTGCCATAGCCCTCTGATTGCGCCTGTTCGGGTGCGACGTCGGCTGTCCCCTCAGCCATTACGCGGTCTCCACTTTTGCGACCAGGTCTTTCTCAAGGTAGCGTGATGACATGTAGAAACAAAACGCGGCAACGATGAACCAGAGCGTTGTTACGGAGATCGATTGTTTGAGACCAGCCGACCGCCCCTCTGCGCACGATGTGAGCTGCTCTGGCGTCAGGCCTTCAGCGGCGGCGCAGACTGAGGCGCTGAGACCGTCTCCGCTAAGATTAGCGCCGGTGAAGACGTCGCTCATAATGCCGACAAATTGCGGGCCGATGCCATTGCCGATGATCGACACAATGATCAACAGGATGGCAATCGCTGTCGCGCGGGACCGGGCTGAAACAACGCCCTGGCCAATATTGTACTGCGCGCCAAGATACGCGTAGTGGCATACCGCTGCCAGCGCCCAGACGACGAACAAAACAGTCAGGTTCGACGCATAGAAGGCGAAAATATAAAGCGGCACAGCGAGCAGCAGACCAATCGCCGGGATGATCGCAACAGCTGTCTTGAACCGGTGCGAGAATTTGTCGGTCAGATAACCGCCCAGGAAGGTCCCGATTGCGGCAACCGCTGACAATGGCGCGCCAAAATTGATAGAGGCTTCTCTAACGCCGAGGCCATGTTCACGGATCAGGAACGGGATCTGGAAAGTGAAGAGCCCGTAGCCAACAAAAGCCACCAACGCGGCGCCTGCTGCCATCCACCAGAAACTTGGCTTGGAATACAGTTCCTGCATGGTTTCTTTGGTTGAGGCTTTGGTCGCGGCGCGGGCGTCCGGTGGATCGGAATAGCCGCGCGGCGGCTCTTTGATTGTGAACGATACGAGCAAACCGATCAACACACCCGGAATACCAATGACGACAAAGGCGATGCGCCAGCCTTCGACATTTTCCCAATCGATGCCTGAGAACAAGCCGCCGATGCCAATACTACCCAGCCAGGCGCTAAAGGCTGGACCGCTGAGTTCAGCCAGTGGCCCGCCAAACAGATAGGCCAGCACGCCGCCAAGCGTGACACCCATTGAATAGATGCCGAGTGCTGTCGCGCGGCTCTTGGCCGGAAAATAGTCGCCAATGATCGAGTTCGCGGGCGGCGTACACCCGGCTTCGCCAATCGCAACACCGATGCGGAACAGCATCAAGGTTATGAAGCCAGCCGCGATGCCGCATAGCGCCGTCATCACCGACCACAGGACGATACAAATGACGATGATGTTCACCCGATTGAAGCGATCTGCTGCCATGGCGATTGGCAGTCCCATCACGGCATAGAATATTGCAAATGGCCAACTGGCCAGGAGCCCGAATTGGGTATCGCTAAGATTGAAGGTTTGAATTATCGGCTCTGCGAGAACACCAATCAAATTCCGATCGATGAAGTTCAGGGTGTAGACCACCATGAGCATGAGAAGGACATAAGTGCGATAGCCCTTCGTTTCGTAGCCCGTGATGTGTCCGTCCGCCGCCGCGGTTGCGGTGTCGCTCATTCAAAGCCTCCCAAGCTACGCCTTGAATGGCGTATGTAATTGTTTCGAGTACGGTAGCCTGCCCGCCGCCCTGCGCAAGTCTTTTCGCAGGGGGAGCCGGGACAGCTAATTTCTATCGGATCGCGACCGGGTTGATGATGGCCTGAACTGTGCCTTCCAGGCGAGGGACGCCGAGCGAGAAGAAAAACGCTCCTTCGCCATCCGCGGCGAGCTCATCAGTCACCATGTTCTCAAGGATATAGACGCCATTCTTTGCCAGCAGAGTCAGGTGCACATCAAATGGCCGGGTCTCGTCCTCAAACGGCACCGCTTCCAGCGCCCAGGTGTCTGCGCCCACCGCAACAACGCCTAGATCCGACAAATATTGCGCGCCTTCGACGCCGAGACCTGGTGACAATGGATTAAGTGTGGTTTCGCCTGCGGTCGCTTTCATCTTGCCGGTGTGGAAGATGACCACATCACCGGCTTCTATGGTCACACCAGCCCGGGCCGCGGCAGCATCGATTTCAGCCTTGTTGAAGGCTGTGCCATCAGGGACGGGATCAGCGAAACTTTGCGTCATGTCGAGCAGAATACCGCGTGTTGCAATTGCAGGCAGATTGTGGGTTCCAAATTGCGACAGGCCTGACGTGGTCACGAAGTCCGCGACAGGGACGCCATTATAGTAGCGATGATTGATGCCCATATGGCCAAGCCCGTCAATCTGGCTGCCAATGCCGACAAACATATCCACATAATCGTCATTGCCGGTCGCCTGGTTGGCGCCGAGCGGCGTGCCGGACCCATCTGACAGCTGCAGCACCATGACATCATATTCGCGAGGACCATAAGCTGGCGTATCGCGGCCCGTGATCATGCCGAGGCTGAACGTTGCGCCGCGCGTGATCAGTTTCGCCGCCGCAGCGGTTTTCTCAGGTGTCAGATTATTGATCGCGCCGAGGCGATCTGTGCCGCCATATTTTGACGGATACCATGAGGACGTGGTTTCGGCGGCAGGCTCTGTCGGAACCTGCGCGCAAGCTGCTGCGCCGAGTACAATTGCGCCGAGGCTCAATCCAATCCATTTCATCTGTCTCTCCTCCTGATCTGTTTTGCGCTCAGACTGGCGGGCTGGTTGCTTTATGTCCAGACGTGTCGTCGAGGAGGTTCGATCAGATCAGCCCCTCAGTCTTGAAACTGGTGACGCCGTGCTTAGCTGCGATTAGATGGTCGTGAACACTGATCTCGAACGGTGCCAGTGCATCGACAATTTCGCGCGTCATATCGATATCGGCGCGCGAAGGTGTCGGGTCTCCGGACGGGTGATTGTGAACCAGGATCAGCGCTGATGCCGATAGTTCCAAGGCCCGGCGCGCAATCTCGCGGGGATAGACCGGGGCATGGTCGACCGTGCCTTGCCCCATCAATTCATCCGCGATCATCTGGTTCTTGCGGTCCAGAAACAGCACCCGAAACTGCTCGCGCGTTTCATGTTGTAATTGCCGCCTGACATAAGCCAGCAGGGCGGTCCAACTGGTTATGATGGGTTTGGCTTCAATCATTTCGCGAGATGCCCGTAAGCCGATTTCCTGCGTGGCGCTGAGATAAGCGGCCACTGTTTCGCCAATGCCTGAAACTGCCTGCAAATCTTTGGGGGTGGCCGCAAAAATCGCGGAGAGTGACCCAAAGCGGTGCAGCAGGGCTTTGGCGATGGGCTTGACATCGCGCCTCGGAATGAAAGCGAAAAGCAGTGTTTCGAGGAGTTCGTAATCGTCGAGCGCAGCCGCACCGCGATGGACCAACTTACCACGCAAGCGGTCTCGATGTCCCTGCCAGTGAGGTTTGGCGGGATCTGTAGTCAAGGGCTGATAGTATGCGGAGTGTGGTATCCCTTGGGTGAGGCCGAGAAGATCTCGCAGCCATCTTTGGTCACGCCGACCGAATGTTCAAATTGCGCAGATAATTTGCGGTCACGCGTCACCGCCGTCCAGCCATCGCTCAGAATCGCAGCATCCTTGCGGCCGACATTCAGCATCGGTTCAATCGTGAAGAACATGCCTTCTTTCAGTTCCGGCCCCGTTCCGGCGCGGGCGCTGTGCACGACATTTGGCTCGTCATGGAACAATTGCCCAAGACCGTGGCCGCAAAAATCCTCGACCACAGAGAACCGGTTCTTGCGGGCGACTTCAGAAATCGCCGCACCAATATCGCCAAACCGGTTGCCGGGCTTCACAGCGGCAATCCCCGCCATCAGCGCTTCATAAGTCACATCCATCAGGCGGCTGCCAATACGCTTTGGTTCACCAGCAGAATACATGCGCGAATGATCGCCGTGCCAGCCATCAATGATCACAGTCACGTCGATATTTGCAATGTCGCCATTCTTGAACGCCCGATCGCCCGGAATGCCGTGACAGATAACATGGTTAAGCGAGATACAGGACGCGTGACGATAGCCGCGATAGCCAATCGTCGCGGATTGGGCGCCATGATCATAAACGAATTCGCGAATCAAATCGTCAATATGCGCGGTCGTCACGCCGGGATTGACTTCGCCGACCAGCATATCGAGGCATTCAGCAACCAGCCGTCCGGCTTTGCGCATGCCTTCAAAGCCCGCTTCGTCATGAATGCGGATTTCGCCCGTGCGCATCGGAGTCATCAGTTCAGCTTCAGTCATGCTCGCCAGGTATCCAGATCAGCCATTTCGATAAGGTCCATATATGACAGCGATTGGCGGAAACTTCCAGACCAGAAATCTGTGCTGGTTTCTTCGCTTCCTTGATCTTGTCACAGGCTTGGCCGCTGACCCGGTAATGTTGGCGCGTAAACCGATTGGCAATAGCTTTCAGGGTAGCTTGACGCCTGCATTATGGCGAGGTTCCCATGGACCAAGAAACAAATATCCTATTGGCGCGTGTCGCGAAGCTCGGAGAAATCTCCGAAAATGAAGCGCATCGTATCGTAAATGACATCTATAAAGACGGTATTGTCAGCCGCGGAGAAGCCGAAACGCTGTTCCGCCTGAGCGATGTTTTGAGCGCCACGGAGCCAGCCTGGACCGGCCGGTTTCACGAAGCCATGAAGGACTATCTGCTGACCCGTGAGGCCCCCGAAGGCTGGATCACCGAAGGCGAAGCAGATTGGTTGATCGCACAAGTTCAGACCCAGGGTCAGGAGCCAACTCTGGATGAGCTTGATCTGTTGATTGAACTGCTGCGCAAAGCAGAAGGCGCGCCTGAAAAACTGGCGCTGTTCACGGTCGATGCGGTGAGTCGCCGGATTATCGCTGACGGTATGGCCGGTTTGAAAATGGTCGAGCGTATGCGCGCTGCACTTTATGCCGGGGCAGGGCATGGCGGCCTGTGGGTCAGCCAGCATGAAGCGGTGACCTTGTTCAAGACCAATGATGCCATTGCTGATGCGGACAATGCTCCGACCTGGAACGACTTGTTTGCGCGGGCGGTGGGCAATCATTTGATGGCCCGGGCACATCCTAGTCCGCAAACCGTCGAGGGGGCACTTGCCCGCGAATCCTGGCTGCAGGACAATTCAAACAGCACCAGCGGCTTCTTTTCCCGTATGGGCGGGTCATTTGCGTCCGGAAACTGGTTTGAAA
>CAYGUD010000170.1:0-5533 GCA_964352865.1 uncultured Hyphomonas sp. | reverse complement strand
TGGCTGCAAATGATGACCCGGGATGAGATTATCGCCGGAGCGCAGTCCTGGATCGGAACGCCGTATCGTCATCAGGCCAGCCGAAAAGGTGTGGGCACCGATTGCCTTGGCTTGCTGCGCGGCGTGTGGCGCGAGTTGATTGGGCCAGAACCGGAAACATTGCCGCCTTACACGCCGAACTGGGCCGAGGCGTTGAAAGAAGAAACCCTGCTCAATGCGGCTCGTGACCATTTAGTGGAGATCCCATTCAGTCACGCGTCACATGGCGATGTCCTCTTGTTTAGAATGGGGCTGGGGCATCCGGCCAAGCATTGCGGCATTCTCTCGGCCCGAGATCGTCTGATCCATGCCTATTGGGGCCGCGCCGTATGCGAAACCCGGATGGTGCCCTGGTGGACCCGGCGCCTGGCAGGCGCGTTTCAGTTTCCGGGCCTGGTTGATGCTGAGAATTTCAGGAGGTGATTCATGGGTGAAATTGTCTTGTCGCAAGCTGGGTCTGTTGCGGGTGCGGCCCTGCTGCCCAACGGATTATCCGTATTCGGACAATCGATTTCCGGGACGACCCTCGGCCGGACACTGGGCGGTCTGGCTGGGCAAGCCATCGATGCGTCTTTGCTATCGCCCGTCGACGGGCCACGGATCAAATCGCTGCAGATTCTGGAGAGCCGGGACGGCGCGGGCCTGCCGCTTGTCTATGGCCGGATGCGCGTTGGCGGACAGGTCATCTGGGCCTCACGTTTCAAAGAAAAGCGACGCGAGACAGCGGCAGGCAAAGGCGGGCCGAAATATGTCGATTATACCTATTCGGTCAGCTTCGCTGTCGCCCTCGCCCAAGGCCCGATCATGCGGATCGACCGGGTATGGGCGAATGGTGACGCTTTCACGCTGCGCGATGTAAGCTGGCGGTTGTATCATGGCACATCGGATCAGCTGCCGGATCCGCTTATCGAGGCCATCGAAGGGGCAGGGCAAGCGCCCGCCTATCGCGACACTGCCTATATCGTTTTCGAAGACTTACCGCTCGACGCGTTTGGCAATCGATTGCCGCAACTCTCTTTCGAAGTGGTGCGCGCTGAGACCCGCGAAACGGATGCTCTGGCGCAGACAATCCAGGGCGTGAACATCATCCCGGCCAGCGGCGAGTTCGTCTATGCGACATCGATTGTCCGCGAACGCCGGTTCCCGGGGATCGAGCAGACGCTGAACCTGAACAATGCGCGCGGTGACGCTGATTTCGTGGTTTCGCTTGATCAATTGCAAAGCGACTTACCGAGGGCCAAACAGGCGGCTTTGACTGTGGCCTGGTTCGGGGATGACTTGCGCGCTGGTCATTGCAGGATCCGCCCAGGTGTCGAGCGCCGGAACCGGGCAACTGTGCCTTATGCCTGGACCGTTGACCAGGCAGATCGCGGGTCGGCGCACTTGATTTCTCAAACCGGCGATAGTCCGAATTATGGCGGCACGCCTGCGGACGAGGCAGTTCTGGAAGGGATCGCAGCAATGAAAGCGGCGGGGATTGCCGTAACTCTGTCGCCATTCCTGCTCATGGATATTCCCGCGGGCAACAATCTGCCTGACCCTTATGGGTGGGGCGCGCAAGCCGCTTTCCCGTGGCGCGGCCGGATCACCATCAGCGCGGACAAGACAGAGACAGCGCGGGCCGAGATCGAGGCCTTTATTGGCGAGGACGGCGCATTCGGGTTTCGCCATTTCATCCTTCACCATGCCCGCCTGGCGGTGCGCGCTGGCGGAGTGGATACGATCCTGATTGGCTCAGAAATGGTCGCCCTGACCCGCGTGCGGGACGCCCAAGGCCGGTTCCCCTTTGTCGAGGCGCTGCAGGCGATCGCCGCAGAGGTCAAAGCGATTGTCGGGGAAGGTACCAGTGTTTCCTACGCCGCCAATTGGACCGAGTATGGCGCGTATGCCCCAGGTGATGGCAGCCGAGACGTCTTGTTCCCGCTCGATGCCTTATGGGCCTCTGACGCCGTCGACTTTGTCGGGGTAGATTGGTACCCGCCGACCGGCGACTGGCGGGATGGCGAGACCCATTTGGACGCCCTGGCGGGCTATAAGAGCGCTGATGACCCGCGCTATTTGCAAAGCCAGCTGGCGGGCGGCGAAGCCTATGACTGGTATTATGCCTCTTCAGACGCACGCGATCAGCAAATCAGGTCGCCGATTATTGACGGCGCATTCGGGGAGCATTGGATCTTTCGCGCCAAGGATTTGCTCGGCTGGTGGACTGCTGAACATTTTGCGCGGCCAGGGGGCACGCGGGCCGCAGAGTCGACGGCGTGGCGCGCCGGTATGAAACCGGTTCGGATCGTGGAAATTGGATTTCCCGCTGTCGATAAAGGCGCCAATGCGCCAAATGTGTTTGTCGATCCGAAGAGCAGTGAAAGCGCGCTGCCTTACTATTCCAACGGCGTTCGCGATGATCTGATCCAGCGCCGCGCGCTCGAAACCTCTGTTGCCTTCTGGCAGGCACAGTCGCCGATTGAACAGGTTCTGGTCTGGGCCTGGGATGGCCGGCCCTGGCCAGATTTCCCAGCCCGCGAAAAGGTCTGGAGTGATGGGCCGAATTGGCAATTTGGACATTGGCTCAATGGCCGCACCAGTCTGATCGAGCTATCCAGTGTGGTGACCGATCTCGCCTTTCGCGGCGGGGCAGAGATCTCCACAGACCAGGTCAATGGCGTTGTCGACGGATACGCGCTCGAGAACGTGACCTCTCTGGCCTCGGCGCTCACGCCTTTGATCGTTGCCTATGATTTCCATATTCGCGAATCTGAAAGAGGCCTGATCGCGGCGGACAATCTCTCTGTCCTCGCGGCTGAGTTGGACCAGGAGCGCGTCGTTGAGGGCAGCCAGACCGAAACCACGCCGCTGCTCGACAAGCGGCCAAGCGGCGTTTCGCTAAGCTACATTTCGGGCGATTTCTCATATCAACCCGCCGTCGCGACCCGGCGCCATGGCGGCGCGGACCAGCATTTTCTGATGCGCACAGCACTGCCTTTGGTGCTGACAGAGGGCCGGGCGTCGAATTTGGCCGAAGCGCAATATCAGGCGCTTGCCTCAGTGAACACCGCGCACTTATCCTATGCGCCAGGTCCAGCCTCCGGGCTGGAAATTGCCGACGCGATTCGGGTCGATGCGCAGGACTGGCGGGTTGAACGCATCATCGATGAAGGGATTGTCCGCCGGGTCGAGTTGCGCGCGCTGGCGCCTCAACCAGAGATCAGCCGCGCCATTGCTGTGCCAGGCCTTGGCGATGCGGGATCCTATCCGGCCATACCGGCGTTCAAGATCATTACGGATGTGGCCTTAGGCGGAGCTGAGACCACCGGTCCAATGATCGCCGTTAGTGCAGACCCCTGGGCCGGGGCCGTGATTGTCAGCGTCGGTGCGACTCTGCAAACCCTTCAGCGCAAAGCCATTGTCGCGGAACCTGCCGGCATCGGCGAAACGCTGTCCGACTTCGCGGCTGGTGTGCCTGGGCAATGGGATGAGACCGCGACACTTGACGTTCGACTGCCAGGCGAGGCGCTGAGTTCTGCCGACGAGGCAGCGATCATTGATGGCGCCAATCGCCTGCTGATCGAGCATCCGGGCGGCTGGGAGATGTTGGCGTATCGAAGCGCTGATCTGATCGCAGCCGATGAATGGCGCCTCACAGGCCTTTGGCGTGGCTTGAACAATATGCCCGCCCCGGAGGGCAGGACGGGATTGACGGTCATTCTTGCCGATGATCGCCTGGTTCAGGTGCCGCTTGACGAAGCGCAGATTGGTGTCGCGCTTTGGTGGCAAGTCGGTGCAGCGGCGCCCGTGTCGCTCACTTATCAACCGATGACCGACACAATCTGAGTGGCTTCGAAGACTTTGCCGGACGTTCGGGATCACACATCCTGATGGGGGAATGGGTTTCCATTCTCTCGCGGGCACCTTAAGTGTGCAGCGGACGGTTTCCGGAACGCATTTGGCGATGAGTAAAGACCCATACGAAATACTCGGTGTGACCCGATCTGCGAGCGCGGATGAAATTCGCCGTGCGTATAAACGCAAAGCCAAGGAGACGCATCCGGATTTGCATCCCGGCGATGCGGCCAAAGCCGATATCTTCAAATCAGCGTCCGCGGCGTATGAAATCCTCGGCGATACTGAAAAGCGTGGGCAGTTTGATCGCGGTGAAATCGATGCGGACGGAAACCCGAGAGGGTTTGATGGCGGTCAGGGCTTTGGGCGCAATCAGGGATTTGGTGGAACGCACGCACAAGGTGACGTGTTTGAGGATATTCTGTCGGGCATGTTTGGCGGCGGTCGGCGCCGCCCAGGCCCGAAAAAAGGCCATGACATGCGCTACCGCGTCGAGATTTCTTTCGAAGACGCGGTGTCTGGCGCGCGCCGTGAAATGACCATGGCGGATGGCCGGGTGTTGAATATTTCGATTCCCGCCGGGATCGAAACAGGCCAATCCCTGCGCCTGAAGAGTCAGGGAAAAGCGTCTCATAGCGGCGGCCCTCCAGGCGATGCGATTCTGGAAATAACTGTGCGCCCCAGCAAAATCTGGACGCGCGACGGCATGGATATTCGGATGACGGTACCGGTGCCCCTGAAAACAGCCTTGCTCGGCGGGCAAGTTGATGTCGAAACGCCGAAGGGGCCGATTGCGTTGAAGATACCCGAAGGCAGCAATTCGGGCGCGGTTCTGCGACTACGCGGTAAAGGCGTTCAATCAAAAAGCAAACCTGGCAACCTATATGCGCGCCTTGAAGTGATGATCGAAAACCCGAAAGATCCGGTGCTCAAAGACTGGGCCCGCGGCTATGATGGATGACTGCAACCCGCGTTTAATATTCACAAACCATTCAGAGGCTATACCGCATATCGGTCTCGTGATGAAAAAGATTCTTGCCATTCTGCTGATTGCCGCTTTGTCGGCCGCGCCTCTGCCTGTCATGGCACAGGGCCAATACGGCAACTCGTTTTCGGCGGATGAAGCTCGCGATGCGCGCGATAAAGGCAGCGTTGTGCCGCTGCGCGATATTTTTCGGCGTCTGAAAGATCGTTATGGCGGCTATCAAGTCGACGCCAATTTGTATAATCGTGATCGCGGACAGGTCTATGTGATTGACTGGATGACCGATAAGGGTGAACGCATCCGGGTTACAGTTGATGCGAAAACTGGACGAATCCTGTCTTCAAGCTAAGGTAGTATTATGAGAATTCTTGTCGTTGAAGATGAAGCTGATCTGCGCCGCCAATTGGCCGACGCATTGACCCATGCCGGTTATGCCGTCGACCTCGCCGCTGACGGTGAAGACGGGCATTTTCTAGGAGATACAGAGCCTTATGACGCTGTGATCCTGGACCTTGGCCTGCCCAAAATGGATGGCGTGACCATTCTCGAGCGCTGGCGCGAAGATGGCAAAACCTTTCCAGTGATGATTCTGACGGCGCGTGATCGCTGGAGTGAGAAAGTCGCCGGCTTTGATGCTGGCGCAGATGATTACGTGACCAAGCCTTTCTATAC
>CAYGUD010000169.1:0-5576 GCA_964352865.1 uncultured Hyphomonas sp. | reverse complement strand
ATATTGACCAGATCGCGCGCGAGATAGGTTCCGTCCGCGCCAGCATCAAGCGGCTTGAACGCCGTGCGGGCAGCTTTCGTGTCTTTGGTAACGAAGCTCATCGCAGTGAGGCTTGGCTTGTCTTCCGGTTCAAGCTTGGTGCGGTAATCATCGAATCGATAGGCCGCTAGCTTCGCGCCGAGCGCGATCCGCGCCGCAGCGTCTGCATCATCAACTGTCAGAGCGAGCGACTTGAACCCGCTATTGGCCTGCGCTTTATAAATCGTCCCGCCGATCCGCTCCAAAGTACGATCATCGCGGCCTTTGGCTTTTCCAGCTCCGACCAGCAGGGCCCGTTTTGCGCCGGCACCTTTCGGCAAGACCACAAAGGCTTGCTGTCCGGTTTTGCCGCCAAAGCGACCCGCCGTGAGTGCTTCTGATAGAAGCCCGCCCGTTTCAGTGTCCAAAGCCTCTGCCGCTTTGGGCAGTTTACCGCCTTGATCGACCAAGAACCCGATGATCTCAGACTTGGCCGTGTCCGAGAATGTAATTTTCATGCAACAACTCCGTTTGAGCCGCAAAGTAAGCATCGACGCGCGCGGCGCAACTCGCTAGGCAAGAAAACAGACAGGAAAACAACCAAATTCACCTATGAACCGAGTCCAGCGCTATCTCTTCAACCGAGTTTTGCGGTCTGTGCTGATTATTGTCGGCGGTTTGACCCTGCTCGCCATACTTGCTCAGGGCCTGTCGCAGACTGATATCATCGTTGAGAATCGTCAGGGCGCTCTGACTTTCTTCAAGATTGTTGCGCTGGGGGTTCCACAGATCGTAGCCTTATTGACGCCGATGGCGATGTTCGTGGCAACCATTTGGGCGCTGAATCGGCTGCACCGTGATAGCGAAGTCGTCGTCGCGCAAGCCGCCGGGATGACACGCTGGCAAGTGGCGTCACCCATTTTGCGGTTGGCTGTACTGAGCGCCGTTGTACACCTTGGTGTAAACCTCTGGGTGCAACCCTCTGCGCAACGCGAGATGCGGGCCACGATTAGCAATGCCCGAGCAGACCTCGCCTCATCTTTGGTTCGCCCAGGCCAGTTCACCACGCCAGACGCGAACCTGACGGTTTTTGCGCGTGAGCAGCAAGGTCCTGACCTGATCGGCGTTCAGATCGCTGAACGGATCGGCCAGCCGGATGCGAGGGACTATCTCGCCGAGCGCGGTCGGTTCATCGAAGTTGATGGTCAGCCAGCGATTGTGATGTTCAACGGCCAGATACATCAGCTCGACCAAAACGGCGCCCTCAGCATTCTCGACTTTGAACAATCTACATTCGACCTCACGCCCTTTGTGAAAGAAGACAGCAAGCTGGTTCTCAAAGCCTCTGACCGCTACTTACACGAACTGCTATTCATCGATCGTTCGAGTTACAATGAACGGCGCAATGAAACGGAATTTGTCGCTGAAGCGAATGCCCGACTATCGTCACCCCTTATCAGCATAGCCATGGCTATGCTGGCCATCCTGGCGGTGGTTGGCGGCAATTTCTCGCGACGCGGATATTCGCGGCGGATTGTTATTGCCTCTTCAGGGGCCTTACTTCTGATCATCACTCAACTTTCAGTGCAATCGAGTAGCGGCAGCAGTATCAGCATGAATTGGGGACAGTGGTTTGTACCGTTCGCGGCGATTGGCGCGCTCTCCTACGTCCTGTTCCGCAGTGGCCAACGGATCAAGGGAGCGCCGAAGTCATGATCGGCTCTCGAATCCAGCGTTATGTGTTCACCCGGTGCCTGTATGCGCTTGGATTGGTCGTTGGTATTTTCGCGATCACCATCATGCTCGTCGATGTCGTTGAGCAATTGCGCACCGTTGGCGGAGACATCGAGCTGTCACCGCTAACCGCAGTTCAGCTCTCCTTGATGAAACTGCCTGGCCTGCTCGAGGAGACGCTTTCCTTTGCCGTTCTTGTTGCCGCGATGATCGCCTATAATCAATTATCCAAGAGCTCTGAGCTCTCGGTTATTCGCGCAACGGGCCAGTCCGCCTGGCAATTTCTGGCTCCGGTTATCGTCATGGCTGCTGGCCTCGGTGTGCTTGCGATGGCGGTGTTGAACCCGCTTGGGGCGCATCTCTCCGAGCGATTCGAAACCACACGCGCTAACCTGCTTCAAGAAGGCGGACGCGTGGTCGAGCGTCAACGCTCTGATGTCTGGCTACGACAAGGCAACGATGACAACCAGATTGTCATTCATGCGGGCACCGTCGACAGCACGGGTCAGGTGTTCACAGATGTGCGCTTTCTCGAAGAAGGCCGCGTCTATGAAGGGGCCAGACCAACTTCGCGGTTTCGCTTCATTCGCCGAATCGATGCTGAGACGGCGACCATTTCTGGCGGTTTCTGGCAATTGACGAATTTAGTGGAGAACACGCCTGGAAGCGCGCCACAAGAACTCTCCAGCCTGGCGATCGAAACCGATCTCGACCCCAATACTCTGCTATCGCGATTTACGTCGCCAGATACGATCGGCTTCTGGGGCTTACCCTCCTTTATCAGCCAGACCAGCCGCGCCGGTCTCGATACATCTCGCTTCTCGATGCGCTGGTTCGGACTGACCTCTTTGCCGGTTCTCTATACGGCAATGGCACTCATTGGCGCCATAGTGTGCCTTCGTTTATCGCGGCTGGGTGGCACGAGCCGACTCATTGCCACCGGCGCCATAGCAGCCGTCGTCCTGTTTTTTGTGACGCAGATCGCCTCCAGTTTTGGCTCCTCGGGCGCCATTCCCGCGCTAATAGCAGCTTGGTCGCCAGCCCTTTGCGCCTTGTTCATCTCTCTTACAGTTTTATCCTATCAAGAAGATGGCTAAAGAAATCCCTTCTTGACAGCGGGCCCGGCCACAACCACTTTCCGCCGCCTTGAAGCCCGGTCAGGAGCCGTCCTCCCATGAATGTAGTTGTTGTTGAGTCCCCCGCCAAAGCGAAGACAATCAACAAGTATCTCGGAAAAGACTATAAAGTCCTTGCCTCATACGGGCATATCCGAGACCTGCCCTCAAAAGATGGGTCAGTTGATCCTGACAATGATTTCGAAATGATCTGGAAGGCCGACTCGAAGAGTCAGGCCCGGATCAAAGAGATCGCGGATGCGGTCAAAGAAGGCGGCAAACTAATTCTCGCGACCGACCCGGACCGCGAAGGTGAAGCGATATCCTGGCACTTGCTCGATGCGCTGAAGAAGCGCCGCGCCATCAAGAAAGACACGCAGGTTGAACGCGTTGTGTTTAACGCGATCACCAAGTCTGCAGTCACCACTGCGATGGAAAACCCCCGCCAGATCGATCAGGAATTGGTTGATGCTTATCTTGCGCGCCGGGCGCTGGATTATCTGGTTGGATTCAACTTGTCGCCTGTATTGTGGCGCAAACTGCCAGGGTCGCGCTCTGCAGGCCGCGTCCAGTCAGTCGCGCTGCGCATTGTCGTCGACCGCGAACTGGAAATTGAACGCTTCAAGCCGGAAGAATATTGGACAATTGGCGCCAATCTGCGCGCCCCTGATGGAACAGATTTCGAAGCCCGCCTTCACGCCCTGAATGGCAAATCCCTAAAGAAATTTGATCTGCCCGATGCTGCGGCGGCTCAAAAAGCCCTCGATGCGGTGAAAGTCGGAGGCTATTCTGTTGAGAGCGTTGAAGCTAAACCGGTCAAACGCAACCCGCCGCCGCCCTTCATCACCTCCACATTGCAACAAGACGCCTCACGCAAACTAGGTTTCTCGGCGAAGCGCACGATGCAAGCAGCGCAAAAACTATATGAAGAAGGCCGTATTACTTATATGCGGACCGACGGCGTGAACATGGCTGAAGAGGCCTATCATGCCGCACGCGACCATGTGAAAGAGAATTATGGCGCTCAGTACCTGCCTGAGAAACCGCGCCGGTTCACATCCAAGCAAAAGAATGCACAGGAAGCGCACGAGGCGATCCGTCCAACTGTCTTCAGCTTGCGGCCAGAAGACTATAAGCAATCAGATGCCGATCTCTGGAAATTATATGCACTGATCTGGCGCCGCGCTGTGGCTTGCCAAATGGAGCCAGCGCGCTTCGAACGAACGACAATTGACCTGATCAATAAAGACAATAGCGCAACCCTGCGCGCCACTGGGCAAGTCCTTGTTTTTGATGGGTTTATCAAACTCTACACTGAAGGCCGCGACGACACCGATAAGGATGAAGACGCTGAAGCGCGCCTGCCTAAAGTGGAGCAAGGCCAGCACGCTGATTTGCTCGATTCAAAGTCTGAGCAGCATTTCACCAATCCTCCGCCACGCTATACCGAGGCATCTCTGGTCAAAAAACTGGAAGAGCTCGGGATTGGACGGCCCTCGACTTTCGCTTCCACGATGTCGACTTTGGTTGACCGAGATTATGTGCGGATCGAGAAGAAACAGCTGATCCCCGAAGACAAAGGCATTCTGGTCACGTCATTCCTGGAAAATTTCTTCAAACGCTATGTCGAGTATGACTATACCGCCAATCTCGAAGAGAAGCTGGATATCATCTCTGACGGAAAGCTTGATTGGAAAGCTTTCCTGAAAGAATTCTGGAGCCAGTTTACGGCGTCAATTGACGAGACCAAGGATTTGCGCGTCTCAGCCGTTCTGGATGTTCTAAATGACTCCCTGGGCCATCACGTATTTCCGCCTGTCGATGAAAATGGCGATATCAAAGAAAACCCGCGTCTGTGTCCCCTGTGCGGCAAGGGTGATTTGAGCCTGAAGCTAGGACGCCACGGCGCATTCGTTGGCTGCTCGGATTATCCGGAGTGCAAATTCACGCGCCCCTTCTCGACACAGGAAGAAGCCGAGAACGCGATCAATCCTGAAGGTGAAGAAATCACCATCCATCCGGAAACCGGCAAACCCGTGGTGCTGAAATCCGGACGATTTGGTCCTTATCTGGAAATGGATATGGGCGAAGAAAAGCCGAAGCGTTCAAGCTTGCCTAAGGGTTGGGCACCTCAGGATATCGATCCTGAAAAGGCTCTGATGTTGATCAGTCTACCGCGCGAAGTGGGCAAGCACCCGGAAGACCACGAGCCGATTATGGCCAACCTCGGACGCTACGGCCCATACGTTCAACACCTGCGAACATTCGCGAACCTACCGAGCGTCGAAGAGATGTTCACGATTGGGCTCAACCGCGCTGTCGCACTGATTGCTGACAAGAAGGCCAATGGCGGACGCGGCAATCGCGCTGCTCCGAAGATTCTGAAAGATCTTGGCGCACACCCAACAAGCGGCGATCCAGTCCAGGTGCTTGATGGTCGCTATGGTCCTTATATCAAGCATCAAAAGACGAATGCGACCCTGCCCAAGGACACAGAGCCGACAAGTATCAATATTGATCAAGCGCTTGAACTTTTAGCGGAAAAAGAAGCCAAAGGCGGCAAGAAAAAGCGTGCCACCAAGAAAAGGACGCCTGCGAAAAAGAAAGCCGCTGCCAAGAAATAGCTTTGTGGGCACTATTCGAGGCGCCCGCCTTTTTCGACGCTGAGCAAATTTGAAATGTCGGGATCTGGCGTGCCATGCAGTGGCA
>CAYGUD010000168.1:0-5596 GCA_964352865.1 uncultured Hyphomonas sp. | reverse complement strand
AACCAAGACACTCAGCTAATGTCCGCCACTGACCCAAAGCTGCCATACCTCACTGTTTGTTCCCGCGCTGCAGCTCGCCACCAGAATGTGCGAGAAGAAATTCAGCGACGCGTTCAGCAAGGTGGGTCGAAGTTGCCTCGATGCATAACGAAGTGTCATTAGCGTCTGTGGGACATATGTCGACGACGTGTGAATGATTTGGTCTCAGAGCGATATAGAGCTCGGTCCAATCCGTTGCGTTAGGTGTCGAACTGTTACCGTCTGTGTCGACATTCGCGTCAGGTCCGAACGCGTGATCCACCACTCGTCCGAACGGCGGTCGAGGACCGGGGGAGTGCAGGTAGTACGTGGCCTTACTTTCGGGCTCGTCTGCGTCATACTCCCAACGGAAAAGCGCAGACAGCGCTTTGTGTAGCCCACGAACCTTTTCTTGCTCGTCCATATCTCGCTGTGTCGATATAGCACTCCAAACCCAATCCACGTGCTCTTGAATGAATTGCTCCAACAGGTCGAAGTCAAATTCGTCCATCCGAATGAATGAGATTTCGCCATCACTTGGAGCTGATCCGACGATTAACTCTGTGTAGAACAGCGTCCCTCCCGATTGTCCCGCTTCCAGGAGTTCGAATTGGATGTCGATTGCCTGATCCTTGATGCTGCCTCGCGGCGCTTCCCAAATGTTGTTGACGGCGAAACTGAAATTCACTGACGCTTTGAATCTACTCATGAGACGTTCGTTTCAGACTGCATGCCGCCCTCCGAGAGTAAGAAGCGATTTTAATATTGGTTTCATCGTGCATAATTCTTGAAAACTGTATCGATGTGTCACCAAGATTAAAAGAGACCGGCCAACCAATGTCCGCTCCTGACCAAAAAAAGACATTACGAACGTCTGCTCTAGACCGCCTTAGGCCGCTCGTTCAACCGAGTTTCCCGCGTCTAATCCTGAGCGCGAAACTTCAGTCATCCCGAAACCTGTTGGTGATCGGATAGCGGCGGTCGCGTCCGAAATTCTTTGAGCCAACTTTTACGCCGGGGGGCGCCTGGCGGCGTTTATATTCGGCGATGTAGAGCAAATGTTCGATCCGCTTCACGGTGGCCTCGTCGTGCCCGCGGGCGAGGATATCGTCGACATCTTCTTCGGCATCCACCAGACCGCGCAATATATCATCGAGCACATCATAAGGCGGCAGCGAGTCTTCGTCTTTCTGATCATCGCGCAGCTCTGCGCTTGGTGGTTTGGTGATGATCCGCTCAGGGATGACCTCGCCGCCCGGGCCGAGCGCGCCGAGCGGGACGGCCGTATTGCGCCAACGCGACAGCGCAAACACTTCGGTCTTATAGAAGTCCTTCAGCGCATTATAGCCGCCGCACATATCGCCATAAAGCGTCGCATAGCCGACCGCCATTTCAGACTTGTTGCCCGTCGTCACGACCATATGGCCAAACTTGTTGGACAGCGCCATTAGCGTCAGGCCGCGCAGACGCGACTGGATATTCTCTTCTGTCGTATCGGCCTGCGTCTCGGCAAACGCGTCGCCCAGCATCTCGTCCAGCGCGCCCACGCCAGGGGCGATATTGATACTGTCATAGCGCACGCCGAGCGCTTCAGCGCAGGCTTTGGCATCTTCGAGACTGTCAGATGAGGTATATTTGCTTGGCATCATCACGCACCAGACCCGGTCCGGGCCGAGAGCGTCTACCGCGATGGCCGCTGTCAGCGCGCTATCAATCCCGCCGGACATGCCGAGTACGACACCCGGAAAGCGGTTCTTATTGACATAATCGCCCAGCGCCAGTGTCGCGGCGCGGTATTCAGCTTCCCAGCCTGTGGTCAGCTTGGCGGGCTCATCGGCCGGGATGAAGCGATGGCTGGTCCCGTCATAGGTGACAATGGCCGTGCCCGAGACGAAATCGCCGAGCAATTGATGCTCGGTGCCGTCATGATCGACTGCGTAAGAGGCGCCGTCAAAAACCAACTCATCCTGTCCGCCGACTTGGTTGACGAAAAGATAGGGCACGCCGGTTTTGGCCCAGGCTGAAAAAGTCGAATGGCGCTCAACATTGACGGTTCGACGCCATGGCGACGCGTTGGGCACGAGCAGGACTTCCGCACCGGCTTCATGCAGCGCCGCTGGGACGCGCGAATACCAGATATCTTCGCAGATCGCGATGCCGGTCTTGATGCCATTTATCTCGAAAAGCTCGTGGTCGCCTTCGCCGGCGTCAAAAATCCGCTTCTCGTCGAACACGCCGTAATTCGGCAATTCCCGTTTATCGTAGCGCAGCCGGATGGCACCGTCTTGCAGCATCAAAACAGCATTAAACAGCTTTCCGTCGACTGCCCATGGTGATCCGATCAGCATAGCCGGATTGCCTTCAGTCAGCTTTGCGAGCGCATGGATCGCAGCCATGGATTGTTCGACTGCGGCGGGCTTGAGTACCAGATCTTCAGCCGGATAACCGAGAATAAATAGTTCAGAGAGGACCAAGAGGTCCGCGCCCTTTGCTTTGGCTTCGGCGTGTGCCATCTCCGCTAAGGCTTTGTTTCCCTTGATATCTCCAACCACGGGATTGAGCTGAGCGGCGAGCATTTTGAGCGTCTTGGTCATGGTCTTGAGGTAGGAAGTTTTTGTCCCGGTGACAATCATTGCGCAGCGTCGCAGGGTGAACAAATGGTCAAGCCGCTCGAAATTGCCATTGCTGGCGCCGGAATTGGCGGATTAGCGCTTGCTGCTTTCCTCGCCCGCGATGGCCACCGGGTGCGGATATTCGACCAATTCGCCGATCCAAAGCCGATCGGGTCCGGTTTGATGCTGCAGCCGACGGGGCTGGCAGTACTTGATCGGCTCGGATTGGGTGAACAAATGGATCGGCTGGGGGCCAGAATTGAACTCCTCTGGGGCTTGACCACGCCGTCGCAGCGCCCGGTTCTGGATGTGCGCTATGCCAACTGGCGGAGTGATATATACGGCCTTGGCGTGCAGCGCGGCCTGGTCTTCGAAGCATTGCTGGTCGCTGCACAGGATGCCGGTGCGGAACTGGTCCTGAAGGCGCCTGTGGTCAGCGCAGATCCCTACAGTCCGGAACTGTATCTGAAGAATGGCACACGAGCGACTGGGCTGGACCTGGCCGTCTATGCGCATGGCGCCCGGTCGACATTGACGCCGAATGATCGCGGTGTTGATCTGCCTTATGGCGCACTCTGGGCAACGCTGCCCTGGCTTGAGCACGGTCCGTTTGATGGCGCTGCACTTGAGCAACGCTACAGCCAATCCAGAAAGATGAGCGGCGTTATGCCTTCTGGACGGCTATCGGAAAGCGCGCCGGAGACCCTGACCTATTTCTGGTCAATCCGCGCCGATAAGGAAGCGGCCTGGCGGGCTAGGCCGCTCGAGGAATGGAAAGCTGAAGCCATCGCATTGTGGCCAGAAACCGAATTGCTGATGCCGCATTTTCAATCTCATGATGACCTGACCTTTGCGCGCTATCGCCACCATACTTCAAGCCAACCGATCGCTGGGCGCGGTTTCGCGCGGATTGGGGATGCGTGGCATGCCGCTTCTCCGCAATTAGGGCAGGGCGCGAATATGGCGCTTCTCGATGCCTGGGCTTTGGCGGAAGCGATCAAGCGGACGCCAAATATCAGCGACGCACTAAACGAGTATTTGCGTCTACGACGCGCCCATGTGCGCCTATATCAGATGATGACCTGGCTGTTCACGCCGGTCTATCAGGGCGATAGCCGGATTCTGCCCTGGCTGCGTGATTGGCTCGCTGCTCCGATCAGCAAGCTTTGGCCAGCGCCGCAACTGCTCGCCGCCATGGTGTCCGGAATGCTCGGTTCACCGCTGAAACGGCTGGGTCTGCAATAATCTCCCGCGGCGACAGGTTTGACAGCCGCGCTTGGGCTGTCGCACTTTAGTCTATTGATAGGAGACGCGCATGGCTCAGTATGATCTGGTAATCCGCGGCGGATTTGTTGTTGATGGTTCTGGCAAGCCGGGCTGCGACGCTGATATCGCGATCGAGAATGGCCGGATTGCACAAGTCGGAAACGTGTCTGGAACCGGTACTGAGGAAGTGGATGCCGAAGGCAAGCTTGTGGCACCGGGCTTTGTCGACATCCACACCCATTATGATGGCCAGGTCACATGGGGCGATGCACTGTCGCCATCCTCCAATCACGGCGTTACAACAGCGATCATGGGTAATTGCGGCGTCGGCTTTGCGCCGGTGCGGGATCACGATCATGACCGCCTGATCCGGTTGATGGAGGGGGTTGAGGACATTCCGTTCCCGGTGCTCGCCGAAGGCCTGCCGTGGAATTGGGAGAGTTTCCCAGATTATCTCGATAGTCTCGAAGAGCGCGTTTTTGATATCGATTTCGGGGCGCAGCTGCCGCATGCGGCGTTGCGAGTCTATGTCATGGGGGATCGCGGCGCCAATCGCGAGGATGCCACAGATGCCGACATCGCAGCGATGGCGGTATTGGCCAAGTCTGCCGTCGAAGCTGGTGCACTCGGCTTCTCAACGTCACGGACGCTCAATCACCGAACCTCTGATGGACAGCCCACCCCCACTCTCACGGCGTCTGAACAAGAATTGACGAGTATTGCCATGGCGCTCGGCGAAGCTGGTAAAGGCGTTTTGCAATTCGTTTCGGATTTCAATGATCCGCAAAAAGAAGCCGCTATGCTGCGCCGGATCGTCGAGCGTTCAGGGCGGCCTTTATCGGTTTCGCTGGCGCAGGCCGATGTAGCGCCAGAGGGGTGGAAGCTCTTGCTCGGTGAAATTGAAGCCGCGCAAGCTGCAGGTTTGGACATGCGGGCGCAAGTTGGTCCGCGCCCGGTGGGGCTTCTGCTCGGGCTCGAGCTGACACTCAACCCGTTTTCAGGTCATCCGGTGTATCAAACAATTGCCAGCGAGCCGTTTGAAGCCCGTCTGGCAGCGCTGCGCGATCCGTCTTTTCGAGAGAAATTATTGAGCGACGAGCCGGACGCAGAGAACCCGTTCGTGAAGTCGATCCTGCGCAGCTTTGGCAAAATGTTCGTGCTCGGCGATCCACCGGATTATGAGCCGACCGCAGACAAGACTGTGGCCGCGATTGCACAGTCCCGCGCTTCGACGCCCGAGGCCGTCGCGCTCGATCTGATGCTCGCGGATGAGGGCAGGGGGATGCTGTATCTGCCTTTCCTGAATTATGCTCAGGGCAGTTTGGACCCGGTAAAGACCATGCTGGAGAGCCCGGCAAGCTTGCCGGGTCTATCCGATGGCGGGGCGCATGTCGGGATGATTTGTGACGGGTCTTTTCCCACCACGCTGCTGACCCATTGGGCACGAGACCGAACGCGCGGGGATACGCTGCCACTTGAGTTCCTGATCAAACGCCAAAGCCATGACACAGCCGCCTGGGTCGGTTTGAAAGATCGCGGTCTGCTCAAGCCCGGATATCGCGCAGACCTAAACGTGATTGATTATGACAACCTGACGCTCCACGCGCCGTTTATTGTCCACGATCTACCTGCAGGCGGTCGCCGTCTGATGCAGCACGCAGATGGCTATGAGGCAACGATTGTTGCGGGCGAGATTATTC
>CAYGUD010000167.1:2220-5596 GCA_964352865.1 uncultured Hyphomonas sp. | reverse complement strand
ATCACGCGCTGACCCAAGGCCATTTGATTGGTGAAGTTGTCCGGCAGGTCACAGGCCAATCGATTGGCGCATTTTTCGCCCAGGAAATTGCCGGACCGCTGGACGCCGATTTCCATATTGGAACGCCAGATTCTGTCGTGCCGCGAATATCTCCGCTTGAGCCGCCGCCGCAATCGCTTGCGCCAGCCAATGATGGCTCTGTGGCTTCGCGGACTTTCGCCAATCCCCCTGTCGAAGCGACACAAGCCATGCACACAGGTTGGCGTAAAGCCGAGATTCCGGCCGCCAATGGACATGGCAATGCGCGCAGTATTGTTCGCGCGCAGACCGCAATGGCAAATGGCGGCGAGGCCTTTGGCAAGCGTATTATGTCCGAGGCAGGCACGCGCCGCGTGTTCGAACAACAATCCAGCGGTATTGATCTGGTGCTGGGCATTCCGGTCAATTTCGGCATGGGCTATGGCATCAACAATCCCGTCATGCCGCTCGGCCCGAACAAGCATATCGCTTATTGGGGCGGCTATGGCGGCTCAATTGTTCTCATCGATCAGGATGCGCGCCTGTGCATCTCATATGTGATGAACCGGATGGAGCCCGGGACCACGGGCGATGTGCGCGGACTCTCACTGGTCATGGCAGCCTATCAGGCGCTTGCGTAGCGGCAGATCTTGCCATTTGAGCCCGGCCTCGCCACAGTCGCTACGAAAGAGACTGTTGGGAGGCAGCCATCATGGTGAAACGCATATTGCTTGGCGCAGGCGGAGTTCTGATCCTGCTGATCGGTATCATTCTGGTCCGAACGTTCAATTATGGTGGCGCGCCGCAAAATGTGCGGGATATTGTCTTGCCCGATGTGCCGCAATTTGACGCCAATATCGCGGCTGAACATCTTGGCGAAGCCATTCGCTTCAAAACAGTGACAGTTGCAGCAGGCGATCCGCGCGCCGGTCAGGAAGGACCATGGCTCGAGCTACAAGCCTGGATGGAAGAGACCTATCCCGCCTTTCACGCCGCCGCCAATAAAGAGACCATTCCTGGCGGCTACAGCCTGCTCTTCACCTGGCAAGGCAGCGACACAGCATTGGACCCCATTCTTCTCATGGCGCACCAGGATGTCGTTCCGGTGAATATTGGCACCGAAGGCGATTGGGATGCGCCGCCTTTCTCTGGCGCGATCCAGGACGGTTATGTCTATGGTCGCGGCGCGATTGATGACAAGGGCTCGATGGTTGGCTTGCTGGAAGCACTTGATGCGCTGGCGCGTGATGGCTTCCAGCCGAAGCGCACAGTGCTCCTCATGCTCGGACATGATGAGGAAGTCTCCGGATCCGGTGCCAGCGCCGGGGTGCAACTGCTCAAATCACGCGGAATTTCACCGATTATGGCCCTCGATGAAGGCTTCATGGCGATTGAGAATAATCCGCTCACAGGCGGCACAGTCGCCTTTGTTGGGGTCGCAGAGAAAGGCTATGTCACATACACGCTGACCGTCACAGCGGAAGGCGGACACTCGTCGACGCCGCCGCGAAATAGCGCCACGGTTCGTCTGTCGCGGGCTTTGGTCGCGCTTGATGAAAACCAGATGTCGGCTGATCTTGGCGATCCTCTGGTTTCTGGCCTGTTCAAAGCGACTGGTGCAGACATGCCATTTGCTCAGCGCGCCCTGTTTGCCAATCAATGGCTGTTTGGCGGCACGCTGAAAGGGATATTGAGCAAATCTCCCCCGGCCAATGCAATGATCCGCACGACCACGGCACCGACAATGCTGACCGGATCAGCAAAAGAGAATGTCCTCGCGCAGCGGGCCATCGCCGTGGTCAATTTCCGCATTCACCCGAAAGATACCGAAGAAGACATTCTCGCCCACATCAAGAACGTCACCAAGGATATTGAAGGCCTGGAAGTGACCGTCGGGCGCAGCGGCATTCGCGGTACAGGCGCTTCACCTGTCAGCCCGATGGACAATCTCGCTTTCGGAGTGCTCTACGCAGTTGCAGCGGATTCCAGTCAGGCCCCTGTCGCGCCAGGTCTGGTGCTTGGGGCTACGGATGGACGCTATGCCACGGCGATTACCGATAGTGTCTACCGGTTTATGCCCGCCATGATGTCGCCAGAGGATCTGACAGGATTCCATGGCACGAATGAACGGCTCACAGTTGAAAATATGGGCCGCCTGTCAAAAGGCTACGCCCAGATTATTCTCGCCATGGATGCGAATACTGAGTGAGACCTAAAGCGCAGCGATCACGGCGTCGCCCATCTCCGTTGTCGACATAGAGCCGCCAATATCGCCCGTACGTGCACCCGCTTCGAGCGCTCTGCCGACTGCGGCAAACAGTTTGTCAGCCGCGTCAGCGCGCCCCAGAGACCAGCGCAAAGCCATTTCCAGCGACAGGATCGCGGCGCACGGATTGGCTTTGCCTTGGCCAGCAATATCTGGCGCTGAGCCATGAACCGGCTCGTACAGGCCGGGCTTGCCGTCATAACTCAACGATGCGCTTGGCAACATGCCGATAGATCCGGTGAGCATTGCCGCGGCATCGGACAGAATATCGCCGAACAGATTGCCTGCCAGGATGACATCAAACTGCTTCGGGTCACGCACCAGTTCCATGGCGCAAGCATCCGCCAGGATATGCCGCAACGTGACGCCGCTGCCTTCAGCCGCATGTAGTTCGGTCACTGTCTCGCGCCAGAACAGACCACTTTCCATGACGTTGGATTTTTCAGTCGAGGCAACCTCGCCGCCTCGGCCGCGCGCAATCTCAAACGCAACCCGCGCAACCCGGTCGATTTCACCTTTGGTGTAGCGCGAAGTTTCATAGCCGAAACTGTTATCACCAATGCCGCGTTCAAAACCGCGCGGCTCGCCAAAATAGACGCCGGATGTCAGCTCGCGCACAATCATGATGTCGAGGCCTTCGACCACGTCCCGCTTCAGACTCGAAGCATCGACCAGTGCCGGAAAGCAAAATGCGGGGCGCAGATTGGCGAATGTATCCATGCCTTTGCGCAATTGCAGGAGACCCATTTCAGGACGCAAATGACGCTCGACGCCCGCCCATTTTGGCCCACCGACAGCGCCGAGCAGGACAGCATCACTGGATTTGGCCTTGACCAGCGCATTCACCGTGAGCGGCTCACCATGAGTATCAATAGATATGCCGCCGACCAGATCTTCGTCAAACGTCAGATCCGGCGCGATGACTTCTGCGACGCGGCGCGCTTGTTCCGTTACTTCAGGTCCAATCCCGTCCCCGGGCAATAAGAGCATCGTCTGGCTCATCACATCCTCATACAGCACTGTTTTTCAGTTTCGCGCCATAGATCAGGTTGCAGCCAGCGAGTCCACTGCGACGTAGAGAGACAGTTCTAG
>CAYGUD010000167.1:0-2210 GCA_964352865.1 uncultured Hyphomonas sp. | reverse complement strand
GTTCCGCGTCATACATACGCACACTCAGATCTTGAGGACCGATTTCAGCGAGCGCGCTGCGGAACACGGCCATGTGCGGCTCGGCAAAATGGCGGACCAAAGCGGCTTTGTCTTTCCAGCGCTCAATGATGCGCAGAATATTCGGATCAATCAGGTCGCGGCTATAAGCGTATTCGAGACAGCCCGGCTCTTCGCGGCTGGCTTTGATCATCGTCTCCATCGCGGAATGCGCCAGGTCCCATGCCCCCTCCGGGATGCGGGCGCTGCCTTCAACGATAATCATTCGATCACCTTGATATTCAAAGTCAGCGACTCTGCTACATCCTGCGGCGACCGCTCATAAGACAGCTGAAGCGTGGATTTGCCTTTCGCCAGCGCCTCGAACACGAACATTTGGTGGCCGCCGCTCCCGACCACGCCTTCGGGGGCCGGATCCGCGATATAGTCCTCGCTCAATTGATCAATTTGCGAAGCATCAATGTCTTTGAGGTACCAGTAATAGCCTGTCGTCGGATTGCTATCGAGCTTGAGGTTGAGCTTACCACCCGGGCGCAATGTGATGTCGGTATCATTGGCAGGATCTGTAAATGTCTGCACTGGTGCAGCCCCTTCAAGGCCCCGGACTTCTGGTTTGGTATTCATGATGTCCGGAATACAGGCGGTCAGCATGCCCGCCCCGATAATCATTGCAGCGAGATGTTTCATCAGGCGGTCTCCAACCAGGGTGTGGCCAATTTGCGCTGGGCTTCAAATGCGCTGATCGCGTCCTCGGCTTGCAAACTGAGCGCGATATCATCGAGGCCGTTGAGCAATTTCTCTCGGCGCCCTTCATCATAGTCGAAACTGTGCTCAGCGCCGTCAGGCGTGGTCACCGTCTTATTCTCGAGATTGATCTCGAAGACGCTATTGCTGCCGCCGGCCTCTGCGGCCAGGGCCTCACAAACGTCTATCGGCAAAGCGATGGCGAGAATGCCATTCTTACCGCAATTATTGTAGAAAATGTCGGCAAAGCTTGGTGCGATAACACATGTGATACCCTGGTCCAGCAGCGCCCAAGGGGCATGTTCGCGCGATGATCCGCAGCCAAAATTCTCACCCGCAATCAGCACGCCGGCATTTTTGTAATGCGGCTTGTTGAGTACAAAGTCAGGATTGGGAGATCCGTCTGCGAGGGTCTTCAATTCATGGAACAGACCTTCTGAGAGGCCTACGCGTTCAGTGGTTTTGAGGAATTGCTTCGGGATGATCATGTCGGTATCGACATTTACCATCAGCTTGCCCTTATCGATAAGTGGCGCAGCGGTGGAGCGGAGTTGAGTAAACGCTTTCATGTTTTAACCTTTAGCGCGCTGCATGGGCAATGAACAGGGTTGGCACGCCTTGTGTGCCGTTTCGGACCGTGAAGACTTGCGACCCCGGTTTGCGGCCGGTGCGGATTTCGCTGACATCCAAACCCGCGGCGTCGAGCCGCGTGCGCGTCGCTGCCAAATCATCTGTTTCCCAGGTCAAACCCCAGATCGTATCATTGGCAGACGCATCATGGGTTTCGCCAAGGCGGTGAATAACTTCCAGGGTCAGCCCCCCGAGACGGAAGAACAGGAACCGGGTTTTCCACTGCTCTGCGGTACGATCCAAAGCGAAACGCAGACCCAGCCGCGCACCATAAGTCGCGACGGCACGCTCCGGATTAGGTGTATTGATCACCAGATGGTCCAGCGACGTCGCGCTTCCTGGCATCACAGGCGCAGCAGCAAGAGGCGCATCTGGCTGCAGGATAAATGTCTTGATACCGGCCATTTTGTCGTCCGGGATGCGAAACCGTCGCCATGCCCGATCTGCGCCAGTTTCTATATCGGTACTCACTGTCTCGATAACCTCGCTCGGCGCGAGGCCTCGACGGGTCATCAAATGCTGATCACTGGCAATATCGTCGCTGCGATAGACCAGCGACGTCATCACCGCGCCATCTTTTGTCATCTCGCGAAGCTTAGTCGCCGCCGCGCTGTCGCCGATAGGCGCCATCAATTCGACCGCCGTATTGCCGACGGCGAACACAGCCGATCCGACCCCGTCATCCTCAGCGCGCCAGACAGCATCCATGCCGAGAAGTGTCGTATAATCTGTGACCGCTGTTTCCAGGTCCGGACAGATCAGGACGAAATGGGCGAGTGCGGTGATCATGATCTGAAACTTTCCAGTGTTCGGATTTG
>CAYGUD010000166.1:0-5612 GCA_964352865.1 uncultured Hyphomonas sp. | reverse complement strand
GTGCTGGTGCCGGCTTTGGTTCGACTGCAGCAGGCGCCTGTGTGACAGGTGCAGCTCGCTTCTGAGGCGGCGGCTTTGCGACTGGGCTCTGTTCCGGCGCCGGGTCTTTCGCAGCAGCGCCAGATGACTTCGGCTTCTCCTGTGCGCGCTTGAGGTCTTCGACAAAGCCGATCCATCGCTCATCACTGCGATCACCTTGCCATCCGATCAAATCCGCTGTTTGCATCAATTCGAACATGATCGGACGCTCGGCATCTTCGATCATTGCCGGGACGAGAATGCAATTGCGCTGCCCTTGAGTGGCTTCGGCGCGAACCCATGTCGACTTGACCGAGGTCTGCGACCACAAAACCACCACCACATGCGACTCGCGCAGCATGGTTTCTGTGACTTCATCATAGGTTTGCCCGGCGCGCAGGATTTTGTCCCACCACACAGAAAACCCATCCGCCTCAAGCGCTTCAGCAATGATCTGGGCTGTCGGGCGATCGACCCGGCTATATGAAAGAAAAACTTCCGCCATCGTCCCCAATCTCTCTCTTTTTCTATCGTTAACCGTTTCCCACAGGTCAGGGATGGCACAGAACTGAGCCAAGCAAAAGCAGAACCTGTGCGCCAACTGCCATAGCCCGACGCGTGAAAACTCCTTTGGTTTCAGAAGCCAAGCGGGAAATCATCTTGCATCCAGCCAACGATCCGTGTTTCCATGAAACGGGGTCATCAAAGAGCAGCGTCTATGAGTTTTCGGTTTAATGATGAACTCCTCTTGTCAGAGGCCGATCGCGATCTGGCAAAGGCATCGTATCCAGATATTTTCTTCGCACTCGACCACCCGGCTTTGCGGGACGAATTTCACCGCGTCGACAGGCTCGCGATCAAAGCCAAAAACACCTCGAGGCGAATTGGCTGCGTAGCCTTGATCTTCGCGACACTTTCGCTGCTGACCTTCCCATCCGAGCCGCTTATTGAAAGCCTCTGGCCAAGCGACGCACCGCAAGCTGACATGATCCGGGGGCTTGGTATTCTAGGCGCGTGCTTTGGCATTCTGGCGCTAATCTTCGGCAATATTGGCCTCGGCTTTGGGAAAGTGAAGCGCAGCTGGCTGCAAAAGCGTCTGATCACTGAACGCTTGCGCCAATGGCACGCGCAATATCTGATCGCTCATTCTGTCAGTGCCGCGCGTGCTGCCCACTCAGACGAGGATCGAGCCGCGTGGCTGGACCACCGGGCACATGCCTTTGCCCGTTTCAAACGTAGCTTCATCGACCAGGTGGGGAGCGAATATACCAAATTTACGGATGCATCCGCCGCCGCCTATTCCGGCCAGAGCATCGTTGACCCCAAGGCCACGAACGGATTCTGGATCGAGAAAGACTGGGCCAGAGCCGCTGCGACGAAACCCGAAAAGGATGATGAAGCGGCCTTGAGCGAGCTCTATCGCGCTTTTGAAGAAACCCGCATTTGCGGCCAGATCCAGTACACTAATTATGTCCTGTCATCGGATGGAAAATTCTGGTCGTCGCCCTCAAAACAGCTGCATGTCCTGGGCAATTTGAGCTATATTCTCGTCGTACTCGCGTTTATCGCAAATTTCATCGCGCTGATCGCGGGCGTTTGGCAGGACTTTCCAATCCATTGGGAAATACTCAGCTCTCTGGCGATTGCTTTCGCGATTCTGGCGGTTGGCGCCCGAGCGATGCTGGAAGGCTTGCGGCCGCAGCGAGAAACACGTCGCATGCAATTCTATGCCGCCGCGATCAATCACGCTGGCGACAATTTCGCCAAAGCGCGCACGCACAATAAGCGTCTTGAAGCAGCCAGTTTGTTAGAGCGGGCCTCTTACGACGAAATGATTGAGTTTATAAGCTCAAACGAGCGTGCCAGGTTCGTCCTTTAACGGGCGCAATTTTCCAACACGTCATCATCGGCGCTCAGCGCGTCAATCACGCGATAAGGGGCATCCGTCGCCAGCAGAGTCAGGCCGCCATCGACCAGATCCTGGAACTCGCTCGGATTGCCATCGGCCCAATATTGATCATCGAGTCGGTCACCCGGACGCCCCAGCGTTCCGAACGCCGTTTCGACGCCGCGACTGCCAATCGCTTGAAAGGCCCGCGGATTGGGGTTGCGCGTCCCCATCCAGGCCACAACGTGATCGAAATTGACGCCTGCGGCTTCAAGCTCGTCCTGATGATCGCGGCTATCGACCCCGGCCGTCATCATCAGAGCTGGTGCCAGTCCGGCGACTTCGATGGCCTGATTATCATTATACGTGATCAGGACGACATTATCTTCAGCATCGGCAGCGCGAACGTGCGAGATGATATTGCGAAAGCTGGTCGTCGGCTTCTTGTCCAGTTCAACAATCACACCGCGCGACTTTGCCCAGAGAAGGACATCTGACAGCTTTGGCGGTGTGAAATCAGTGACCCGGCCATCATTGTCTTTGAGGTTCAGCGTTCGGATGGTCTCCCAATCCGTATCCGCCACGGCGCCATCCCCCGTTGTCGTGCGTCCCAATGTGCGATCGTGGAGCAAGAATAGCATTCCATCGCGGCTCTCAACCACATCAATCTCATGGATCAGCATGCCTTTATCTGTGGCATAATCGAGCGTTTCGATGGCGTTCTCGGGATAGCCTGGCGCTGGCCCGGCCCGATGCGATGCGATCAGCAAGCCGCCTGTCTCCCGCACACAGTCGAAAAATTCAGGCAAAGGTCCGAGATCTACGCTCGAAGACGCCGTTACATCAACCACCTCAGCGGTTGGGGTCGTCTCTGTGATGGAGGTTGCCGGCGGGTCAAAATCGCCCGCCTCTTGCTGACAGCCTGAGACCGCGATGCCCGCAGCGAAGACCAGACCTGGGAGGATGGATTTCATGAAAATGCACTTTCGTTTCTTGCTGTTCTATAGTCATCAACCTACAACATTAATCAGGCTCCGTAAGGGGCGATAATGATAGTGTTTTATGGAGGAAACCGATGCAAGGCATCATGCAGGACTGGCCGCTGACGACGAATAGAATTCTCGAACATGCAAAGCTTATCAACCCTAAGCGCGAAATCATCACGCGCCGGGTTGGCGGACACATTGTTCGCACCTCCTATGCTGAGCTGTTCGACATGTCGAAACGGGTCTCTGGGGCACTGATCGAAAGCGGTATCGGACTTGGCGACCGCGTCGCGACGCTGGGCTGGAACTCCGCGCGTCACATGGCGGCCTGGTATGGCACTATGGGGATTGGCGCTGTCCTGCACACAATCAACCCCCGCCTGCACCCTGAGCAAATCGCCTGGATTGCCAACCATGCGGAAGACAAAGTCCTGATCCTCGACATCACTTTCCTGCCAATCATCGAGGCGATCAAAGACCATTTGAAAACTGTGAAAACCTTTGTGATCTTCGCAGACGCTGACGATATGCCGGAAAACTCTCTCGGCGCTTTCGCCTTTGATGAGTGGATTGCCGGCAAATCAACCGCCGCGAGCTGGGGTGATTTCCCGGAAGAAACCGCCTGCGGTCTTTGCTACACATCCGGCACGACAGGCAACCCAAAGGGCGTGCTCTACTCGCACCGGTCGAATGTCCTGCACACCATGATCACGATGTCGAAAGACGCTATGGGCATGGGCTCTGATGACGTGGTCCTGCCAGTGGTTCCGATGTTCCACGCGAATGCCTGGGGGCTCGCTTTTGGCTGTCCTGCAACAGGTGCCAACATGGTGATGCCGGGCGCACAGATGGATGGCGCGAGCATTTATGAATTGCTGGACACAGAGAAAGTTACAATCACTGCCGCTGTGCCAACTGTCTGGCTCGGCCTGTTGGGCTATTTGCGTGAGAACAATCTGAAGCTACCGCATTTGCGCAAAGTTGTGATTGGCGGCTCCGCTGTTCCGGAGGCCATTCTGCGCGCTTTCGAAACCGAGTTTGAAGTCGATGTCATCCATGCCTGGGGCATGACCGAGACCAGCCCGCTTGGCACGCTCGGCACCCTGCCGCCGCATCTGATGAATGCCGACATTGACACAAGGATGAGCCAGAAGCTGAAACAAGGTCGGCCGCCTTTCGGTGTCGAGCTGAAAATTGTCGATGATGAGAATAATGATCTGCCATGGGACGGTGAAACCTCAGGACGCCTGCTGGTTCGCGGTCCTGCCATTGCCGGCGGCTATTTCAAAGGTGATGGCGGAAATGTCCTCGACGAGAATGGCTTCTTCGATACGGGTGATGTCGCCAATATGGATGAATATGGCACCATGCAGATCACCGATCGCGCCAAAGACGTCATCAAATCGGGCGGTGAGTGGATCAGTTCCATCGATATTGAGAATATCGCTGTCGGACATCCAAAAGTCGCCAATGCTGCAGCAATTGGCATCTATCACCCGAAATGGGATGAACGCCCGCTTCTGATCATTCAGACTGCGCCAAATGAGAGCGTCTCGAAAGAGGACGTTCTGGCCCAGCTGGAAGGCAAAATTGCCAAATGGTGGACCCCGGATGATGTGGCTTTCATTGACGAAATCCCGCTTGGTGCGACTGGCAAAATCAACAAATTGAAACTGCGCGAGATCTTCAAAGACTATAAGCTACCAACTGCGTAAGAGGATCCAGCATGCAGACGATCGCCTTTATCGGGCTTGGCAATATGGGCGGCGGCATGGCCGCCAATCAAGCCAAGGCCGGACGCACGGTTCGGGCATTTGATCTATCCGCTGGTGCTTTGGACAAAGCTGCCAAGGCAGGCTGTTTGGCCTGCGCATCGGCGGAAGAGGCGATCCAGGGCGCCGACGCCGTGATCACCATGCTACCGGCTGGCAAGCATGTTGTGAGCGTCTATCAAAACCATGTGCTGACGCATGCTAAAGATGGCGCCTTACTCGTTGATTGCTCGACCATTGATGTCGATAGTGCGCGCCGTGTCGCGACGCTTGCCCGCGAGGCCGGGAAAGGCTTCCGAACCGCTGACGCCCCGGTCTCTGGCGGGACCGCAGCTGCTGACGCTGGCACACTCGCTTTCATGGTCGGCAGCGCAGAAGCGGATTTCAGCGCCGTCGAATCCCTGCTTGAGCCGATGAGCCGGGTAACCATTCATGCCGGTGATAGCGGTGCCGGTCAGGCGGCAAAGATCTGCAATAATATGCTGCTCGGCATTTCCATGATCGGCACATGTGAAGCCTTCGCTTTGGCCGAACGTCTCGGTCTGTCTGCAGAGCGTTTCTATGAGATATCAAGTCAAAGTTCGGGGCAGAATTGGTCGATGACGTCCTATTGCCCAGTCGAAGGCATTGGCCCGGCCTCGCCCGCGGATCGCAATTTCGACGGTGGTTTTGCCACAGATATGATGCTGAAGGATTTGCGCCTCGCCAAGGAAGCCGCCATGTCGAGCGGCGCGGTGACGCCGATGGGCGGACACGCCGAAGCCTTGTACGCATTGCTCTCTGAGCAGGGTCTGGGCGGCAAGGATTTTTCCAGTGTCATGGAACTGCTCGCCAAGGGTACCGTCAAATAGGTCGTTCACGCCGCATAAACCTTAAACCAGCAAGCTGATCAAAGTTAATCTTGTCTGCCTTAAACCAGACGTAATTAAACTTGAGACAGCTTATCAA
>CAYGUD010000165.1:0-5671 GCA_964352865.1 uncultured Hyphomonas sp. | reverse complement strand
GTCAGGAGCCCGTCGATCCCGAACCCGTGGAACCGCCCGTGGAGTCTGTCGAATCCACTGAACCAGGCGGGCTGACTTTGCCCGCGGTTTGGCAAACAAATGACCTTGGAAGTCCGATTGAATCGATCGGCGTAGCCGGCGGACTTGGATCCACGGTGGCCGTCGCTTTCACCGACGGAGGATTGCAATTCCTCGATCTGGAAGGCGAACGGATTACAGACAAAACTGATATGGGCGTCTCGCACATTGCAGACGGGCAATTCATGCGCTTGCAAGATACCTCTGTCACCGTTTTCCCCGGGATCACTAATGATGGCGCACTGTCGCTCTATATCCATGGCGGCGTGCTCGAGGCACCGCTGCCCTATCCGCTCGACACCGGGACGACGGAAGCGATCCTCGGCCTGTGCAGCGGTGGCCCGACATTTGATCGTGACGGCGTCATGCGGATCGGCTTCTGGACAGAAGATGCCCCGCAAGAGCTGAAGCTTGGCCGCGTGGTGGAAGTTGGCGAAAATCTCATTTTGCTGCTCGACGAACCGGCAATGGCCGCAGGTGCGATCTCCGCCTGCGTGCTGACCGACAGAGAAGATGTCGCCTATTCCGATCCTGTCCGCGCGGCCGCAGATTTGAAATATCGCAACAAGACCTATCGCTTCCTGCTTGATGAGTTTGGGGGCTACACGCTGGTCACAGCAAATGGCGAAGCCGCTGATTTCCAGGTTCTGGATGGCATTACCGTTCGACCACCGCCGCGCCCTGTCGATATGGCAGGCACGGGCGATTCACGCGGCGGCGGCTATCCGGGCGGTGTGATCGTAACAGCTGGTGAAACGACCAATGGCGTCCACACGGTGACTTATATCGATCCGAGCAAAGTTACGTTGCAGCCATTTGGCTATTCTGTTCCGGCAGCGGACGAGTAGTCCAGACCAGCCAGATCGAGCTTAGCAGCACAATCACGCCGAGCCCCTGATGCACCAGTGCGATCGGCAGCGGCGCGGCATGCACCAATGTGATAATGCCCCACACGGCTTGTGCCGTGACCAGACCGGCAATGAGCGCATAGCCTCTAAACAGGCTCGAGCCGCGGGCTTGAAACGCCGCGTATAATGCCAGGGCCCAAAGCAGATAGGCGCCGAGGCGGTGATTGAACTGCGTCGCGGCGCGGCCTTCAAACAGACTGAGAATGCCGAGATTGGGATCAATATAATGCGACGGCACAAACTCACCCGCCATAAGCGGCCAGTCAGTATAGCTGCGCCCGGCATCTAATCCCGCGACCAGGGCGCCAGACAGCATTTGGACGCTGGTCAGCCCGAACAGGCATAGCGCGAAAACCCGAAGCGCCCGCGGAGCGGATTGGGTTTTTTGTTCACTGAGGTCGAGCCAAAACCAGGCGGTGATCGCGATGATCAATAGCGCCAGACCGAAATGCGTCATCAGGCGATAGGACGCGACATCAAGGCGATCTGTCTCACCCACGCCGCTGGACACCATCCACCAACCAATGAAACCCTGCAAACCGCCGAGCGCGATCAGACCGATGAGACGGAGCGTCCAGGTCTTTGAAAGCCAGCGCATAGCGGAAAACCAGATGAGTCCACCAATGGCGACGAGGCCAATCAACCGCCCAAACAGACGGTGACCCCATTCCCACCAGTAAATGAACTGGAACTCGGACAGCGTCATATTATAGTTTTGCTGCCGGAATTCGGCTGTGGTTTTGTATTTCTCGAACTCACTTAACCAGGCGGCCTCCCCGAGCGGAGGCAAGGCGCCTTTGATCGGCGACCATTCGGTGATCGACAGCCCCGAATCCGTCAGGCGCGTCGCTCCGCCTATCAGGATCATGGCATAGACCATGAGGCCAATCAGAACGAGCCAGCGTTGAATCCAGCGTGCGGCGATGGGGGAGGTTGCGTCAGGCATGATGCGCTCTATTTGAAGCTCTTGTCACGAACAACAACCGGCCACACGGTCGCAGGAATAAGGAAATTACAGTTCATGCCGCAATCACAGCGCAGAATTGTCGCCAGCATTGTCCTGCTCGTCTTCCTTGGGGTCTGGATCTGGGGCGCCGCCACAATCGGCTCGATGTTGGTGACAGCGCCGAAATGGATGAGCCTGATTTTCTTCGTCGTCGCGGGAATTGGCTGGGCTGTGCCCCTGAAACCGATGTTCAAATGGATGAATTCGGTTCCGGAAGACTAACCAGCTCAGGACCTCGTCGACACCTGCAGATCCAGATGTCGACAAAGGCAGATTAGCTCGAGGCACTCACCCGATCGCGGTTACGCTGGTTCTTACCAGGACGCTTGCGAGATCGCTGCTTGCCTTTCGAGGCACCTTCCGGGCGATCCCGACGCGATCCTCGCTGTGGCGGCTTGCCAGAGCGGCGCGATGGCCCCTTGGGCTTGCGCACACGGACATCTGGATCAGGCGTTGGCAATACCAGCTCTTCGCAGCCTTCTGGCGGTGACAGAACTTCGACAGCAACGCGCGTAATCTTCTCGATCTCACGCAGATAATAGACCTCATCTTCAGCCACCAGAGAAATCGAAATTCCGTCTTTTCCCGCACGTGCGGTGCGCCCAATGCGGTGGACATATTGTTCAGCAACATTCGGCATTTCGAAATTGATCACATGGCTAATGCCATCAATATCAATCCCCCGCGCCGCGATGTCCGTGGCGATCAGAATCCGGCAATCGCCAGATTTAAACGCGTTCAGCGCTTTCATACGTTGAGGTTGAGATTTGTTGCCGTGAATGGCGAGCGCCGGATAGCCCTTGGCGATCAGCTTACGAACGACTTTGTCGGCGCCATGCTTGGTGCGCGTGAAGACCAGCGCCCGGTCCATTTTCGGATCATCGAGCAACTTGCCGAGAAGTTGCAGTTTATCACTATTGGCGACGTGGATCACACCTTGCGTGACCCGCTCGGCGGTTGTGCTTTCCGGGGCAACGGAAACCCGCACCGGATCGCTCAAATAGCGCCCGGCCATATCTTCGATGAGTTTCGGCATCGTCGCCGAAAAGAGCAATGTTTGCCGGTCTTCCGGGACTTTGGCGATAATCTTCCGTAAATCGTGAATAAAGCCCATATCGAGCATCTGGTCGGCCTCATCCAGGATCAGGACTTCCAGATCACGCAAGTGAACGGCGCCCTGATTCATCAAGTCGAGCAAACGTCCTGGTGTCGCCACGAGGACGTGACAGCCCTTTTCGAGCGACCGGATCTGGCGATTAATCTTGACCCCGCCAAACACAGTTTGCGTGACGCAATCCATGAATTTGGAATAGGTCTGGAAACTCTCGGCAATTTGCCCGGCCAGCTCACGAGTGGGCGCCAGGACCAGAACATAAGGGCTTTTGGATTTGCGGTTCTTACCATGTTTGAGCAAGCGGTTCAGGGTCGGTAATGCGAAGGCGGCAGTCTTACCCGTGCCGGTTTGGGCAATACCCAGCAGGTCACGGTCTTCCAGCAAGTGCGGGATCGACTGCAATTGAATCGGTGTCGGGGTTTCATACCCCTCGTCTGTAACGGCTTTCAAAATGAGTTTGTGTAAGCCTAGATCGGTGAATTTCGTCACGCAGTATCTTTCTATCATACATGCGCAAAGGCGATCGTCGCCCATGCGCAATTGCTCCCTGTGGAGCAAAAGTGGGAACGACCCGCGTGAAAGAGGGCGTTAGTTCAGGAAATTGCCTAAAGGAGAAACCTCAAACCAGACCCGGTCAGGGTTGTGTGCGATTCACGCTGATCTCTCCATGCGCAAGCAAATGCGCTGTAACGAGGGCCACATGCCCGTGCTCGCCTTAATGGTCAATGAACAGTCTGCGAAAATCGCTGAGTTCAGCTCTCAGTCGTCCTGCATTTTCTTGGCTTCGTTGCGGAGCCGGGCAAACATTTCAGAGACATCTTCGTCTTCAGGTTTGCTTGCTTCCGGCTCGCCTTCCAGGGCCTCCAGGGTAAGTTCGTCATCTTCATCAATGACAGGCTCTGCTTCAACCGGCGCGTCTGTTTCCGGCTTTTCATTCGTCTCAGCGACATCTGGCCTGGCGGTCGTCGCCGTGTCGCCGCCAAAACGCCCGAGTATGGTTTCAGAGCCAATCAAGGTTTGGCCGGGCGTCGGCAGAACTTTTACCGAAGCTGGAAGATACAAATCGCACCAGCCGCCCAAACGCAGCGTCCCGATATTGCGGCCGAGGCGCACGGCGTCGCCGGCTTCAGACACCACTTCGAGGCGCGGCCCAAGACCGCCTGTCGCGAACCGCATGCCAACGCCGCGATCACCGCTCTGCAGAGAGACATAGGCAACCGCAAGACCAGGCCGGTCAGGCTTCATCGCCGCGAACGCTGCCGGGTCCCCGGTTTCACGGATAATATGATCTATCGCACCGTCCATTGGCGCGTAAATACCATTGGTCATAGTCGGGCCAATCGAAACGCGGACACGGGTCCAGTCAGCGCCTTTCAAACGCAGCTCATCTGGCGGTCTGGCACCACTGACCGAGACAATGACTCCATCTGTCGGCGCTACGATCAGACCTTCCGCCAGCGGCGCCGTACGTTCGGCAGTGCGCGTCGCGAACAAAATGATAACAGCAGCGATGAACCCGACCCAGAATAGAATCCCCACCACATAACCGAGCAGGATACCGACCAACAAAGCCGCAACCGCACCGACATAACCTTCCAGGTCAAAGCTGCCGCGCAGCCATGGGAAGCTCTCTCGACTGAAATCCTTATCTGACATTCGGCCTGGGTCTCCTATTCCGCCGCCACAGCCAGCGCATCTCGCTTGGCCTGGCGTGCCCACATATCGGCATATTCGCCCTCTGCTGCCAAGAGGGCGTCATGCGTCCCGCGCTCAATCACTTGCCCGGCTTTCAGAACGACGATCTCGTCAGCGTTCTGAACCGTCGACAAACGGTGCGCAACCATCAGAGTGGTACGCCCTTTCGAGGCTTCGTCCAAAGCTTCCTGAACCGCTGCTTCAGTGGCGCTGTCGAGCGCCGATGTCGCTTCATCGAGCACCAGAATGGCTGGATTGGCGAGAATGACCCGGGCAATTCCGACTCTTTGTTTTTCGCCGCCCGAGAGCTTCAGACCACGCTCGCCAACCCGCGTGTCCCAGCCATCCGGCAGACTTTCGATAAAGTCGAGCAATTGCGCGCGCCGTGCGGCGTCGCGCAACTCATCGAGAGTCGCATCTGGTTTGGCGTAACTGATATTGGCGCCAATGGTTTCGTTGAACAGCACAACATCCTGCGGCACCAGACCGAGCGCCTGGCGCAAGCTTTCCTGGGTCAGATCTCGGACATCCTCGCCGTCAACCAGAACCCGGCCGCTTTGCACGTCATAGAAGCGGAAGAGCAATTTCAGCAGCGTCGATTTCCCGGCGCCGGAGGTTCCGACGAAAGCAACTTTCTTGCCCGCCTTGAGAGCGAAACTGACATCTTTGACACCAACCGCCCGGGCATCATGGGTGAAACTGACATTGTCGAACACGACGTCGCCAGAGGGCGCTGTCAGAGCTTTCGCATCATCCTTGTCTGCCACTTCGGGTTTCATGCCGAGCAAGCCGTAGAGTTTTTCAAGATCGACCGCGCCTTGCTTAATCTCCCGCCACGCCCAACCGAGAATGTTGAGGGGCGCATAAAGC
>CAYGUD010000164.1:1574-5699 GCA_964352865.1 uncultured Hyphomonas sp. | reverse complement strand
CCATCCATGTGGGAGCCACTGATTGGCGAGCTCAGGCTCGATGACAGTGACTATCGCGCGCCGGCAATGCCTGGATTTGTCGACCCGCTGCCAAGCGGTTTCAGCGCCACCAAAGAGGCTTATGTCGACTGGTATATTGACCAGATCGAGCGTGCTCATGCTGATGCCGGACCAGTCGATCTGGTCGGTCATGATTGGGGCGCGATCATCACGGTCCGCGTTGCCAGTTTACGGCCGGATCTGGTGAATACATGGTGTGTCGCCAATGCCCTGCCCCATCCCGATTATAAATGGCACAGCATGGCCCGGAGATGGCAGACGCCGTTGCTCGGTGAGCTGATCATGGCGGTGACGCGCAAAGAGGCGATGTGCAAAGCGCTGCACGCCGCAGGCATTCCGGCCGATCTCGCCTCAAAAGAGGCCAGCCATTTGTCGCCGCACATGAAACGCGCGATCCTCAAACTCTATCGTTCAGCCAAGACCACTGGAGCGGATTGGTGGGAGGCAACGAGCAATCTGTCTGACCGGGGTCTGGTATTCTGGGGCGTGGATGATCCATATGTACCGGTTGAGATTGCCGACAAATTCTGCGCTCACACTGGCACCCGCCTCGAGAAGCAAACAGACACAGGGCATTGGTCGGTGATTGAACGCGCGGATGTGCTCGCTGACTTGCTGCGTGAGCATTGGGCCTGAGCGGTGTTTCCCCGCCGTCGCAATTGACGCGTTCGGTTTGAACGTCATGAATACGCGCCAGGGACTTGGGGATTCAAATCCGGAGATTGCGAGATATGCGCTGGTATCATTGGATGGGACTGATCGTCGTCGCGATTGCTATTGCGGGCTATATTTTCATGCAAGGCCGCTTATCGGCGCCGATGATCAGCGATGAGCAAATAACTCAGATGCGCGCCGCAGTCGAAGCGGAAGATGAATCCGCTTTTACCATCCCTCCCGCGCGTCCCGCCAACTACCCGAACGCTAACCCTCTGAACAATGTGTATTTCGGCGAACTGCATGTTCATTCAAACCTGTCTTTCGACTCCTACATTTTCGGCAATCGCCTGACGCCGGATGAATCCTATCAATTCGCCAAAGGCCAAGCGGTCGTTTCGCCAGTTGGAGAGACAATGCAACTGACGGTGCCGCTGGATTTTGCCGCCGTGACCGACCACGCGGAAGGGTTCGGTCTGCAAAAGCAGTGTGATGACGAAGAGGTTGGCGAGGCGATGCGAAACCTGTGCGCGCAAATGGAGCGCCCCGATATCAATCTCTTCCTCCAGCTGCGGGCTGCCGGTCAAAAGCGTCCTCCCGCGCGGCTGGTTGAAACGAGCAACGAAGAAGATGCCAGGGCGCTGCTCTTCGCGCAGGAGACCTGGGCAGAAATCGTCGCTGCCGCCGATCAACACAATGACCCCGGGCGCTTTACGACGTTTGCCGCTTACGAATACTCACCGCCCTTGCCGGATAGCGGAAAGATCCACCGCAACGTCATTTTCCGTGGCAGCCACGTCCCGGGCCGTGCCGTCTCAGCCTATGACGCACTGACTGAACTGGACCTGTGGGACCAGCTGAACGCAGGGTGTCGCGCACCTTGCGAATATCTCACCATTCCCCATAATCCAAACAAGTCATGGGGGCTTGCTTTCGCCAATCAGACGATTGATGGCGACACGTATACAGAGGCCGACTGGCGGATGCGAGACCAGGTTGAGCCTCTGGTTGAAATGTACCAGATCAAGGGAAATTCAGAATGTACGCTCGGCTTTGGCACCACGGACGAAGAGTGTGCCTTTGAGCAATTTCTGCCCCGCTGCGAAGACGGGCAGGCAACCAGCTGCATCACACCAACATCCATGGCCCGTGACGGCTTGAAGATTGGCCTGGAACTCGAGAATGAGATTGGCGTAAACCCTCTCGATTTCGGCATGATCGGCGCCACGGACAGTCACAATTCTACGCCAGGCGACACTGAAGAATGGGACTATCGCGGCATGGCCGGATTGGTCAGTGCAACGGCAAAACGACGGCTCGCCGCAGGCCCGGGAGGTAATTATGGGACCCTGTATCGAAATCCCGGTGGCCTGGCGGCGATCTGGGCGCCCGAAAATACGCGCGACGCATTGTTCGACGCGATGCAGCGTAAGGAAGTCTATGCCACCAGCGGCACGCGCATACGGGTCCGCCTGTTTGGAAGTTTCGATTTTGAACCGGGACTGGTTGAGCGTGCGGATCTTCTGGAGACGGCCTATCGCGACGGCGTGCCGATGGGGGGCGCTTTAAACCGCAGCGCGGATCGAGCGCCAAGCTTCCTCGTCTGGGCCATGAAAGACCCGCTCAATGCGCCGCTGGACCGGATCCAGATTATCAAAGGCTGGACCGAGAATGGCGAGACGTTTGAAAGCGTGCAGGATGTGATTTGCGGCGATGGCCGGATTGCCAATCCTGAGACGAAGCTTTGCGATGAGACAACGGCATCAGTTGATTTGAGCAATTGCGAATATGATCAAACCCTCGGGGCAGCGGAACTGAAAACGCTTTGGACCGATCCTGATTATCGACCAGAACAAAACGCCTTCTATTATGCGCGAATTATCCAGAACCCAACTTGCCGCTGGTCGACTTATGACAGTCTGCGGCTCGGCCAGGCCCCGTCAGACCGCGTTCCAGCAACGCTTTCCGAAATGGCGTGGTCATCACCCATCTGGGTGCGTCCGAACTGATCGCACCATTCGAGAGCGCCAGACTGAAGACACCACCCGAACAAAAAAAGCCCGGCTTAGGCCGGGCTTTGTGAATTCAATATTTCGTCAGAAGGCTATTCAGCCATCGCCTCGAGTTCTGCTTCGTGACGGGCACGATCAGCGGCACCGCGGGCGTCTTCGTCGCGGTCAACCAGTTCGATGACGGCGCGCGGAGCGTTGTCACCAAAACGGAAGCCAGCTTTCAGAACGCGGGTATAGCCACCTGAGCGGTCTTTATAACGCTCGCCGAATACGTCGAACAATTTGCGAACCGCTGCTTCGTCGCGAACTTTAGAGATCGCTTGACGACGGGCGTGCAAGTCGCCGCGCTTGGCCAGCGTGATCAGCTTATCCATGAAGGGTTTCATCTCTTTGGCCTTAGGCAGAGTGGTGACAATCTGCTCGTGCTCAATCAGAGACGCAGCCATATTGGCAAACATCGCTTTGCGGTGTGAGGCTGTGCGGTTCAGCTTACGATGGGCAATGCCGTGGCGCATATCGGTCTCCTTGTGTACCCTCGCGGGTATACACTCCTATAGGTGGTCGTCGTACTTTTTAGCGAGGGCTTCAATATCCTCAGGTGGCCAATCAGGCACATCCATACCGAGGTGAAGGCCCATACCGGCCAGTACTTCTTTGATTTCGTTCAGTGACTTGCGTCCGAAATTCGGCGTCCGCAGCATTTCGGCTTCGGATTTCTGAATTAGGTCGCCAATGTACACGATATTGTCGTTCTTCAAGCAGTTTGCAGAGCGAACGGACAGTTCGAGCTCGTCGACTTTCTTGAGCAGAACCGGGTTGAAGCCCAAATCGCTCTCTTCGGTCTGGCTAGAGGTTTCAGACTCTGGCTCGTCGAAGGTGATGAACAGTTGCAGCTGATCCTGCATGATGCGCGCGGCATAAGCGACAGCGTCCTCAGGTGTAATTGAACCGTCGGTTTCAACAGTCATGGTCAGCTTGTCATAGTCGAGCACGGTGCCTTCACGCGTGTCTTCGACAGAATACCCAACCCGGCGAACAGGTGAGTAAATCGCATCAACCGGGATGAAGCCAATTGGCGCATCTTCTGGACGGTTCTCAGTCGCAGGCACATAGCCCTTACCGGTCGCGACCGTGAATTCCATATGCAGGTTCGCACCATCATCCAGCGTACAGATGACGTGGTCTGGATTGAGGATGGTTACATCGCCAGGTGTTTCGATCTGGCCAGCTTTCACTTCACCTTTGCCGGAAGCTTTCAGGATCATGCGCTTCGGCGCGTCTGAAACCATATCAACAGCCACTTGCTTCAGGTTCAGGATGATCGTGGTGACATCTTCACGCACGCCCTGAATTGAAGAAAACTCGTGAACAACGCCGTCAATCTGAACGCCCGTAATTG
>CAYGUD010000164.1:0-1564 GCA_964352865.1 uncultured Hyphomonas sp. | reverse complement strand
GCCTTGAAGCGATGACAGCAAGATGCGGCGTAGCGCATTGCCGAGGGTCGTGCCGAAACCGCGTTCGAGCGGCTCAACAACCAGCTTCGCGATGCGAGCTGCATCACGACCTGAATCGATCACCGGCCGGTTCGGCCGGATCAGGGCTTTCCAGTTACGGTCATTTACGATGATGTCTTCGGCTTCGGTCATGCTGAGCGATCCTGTAAATTCAAATCAAAAACGGACTATACGCGGCGGCGCTTAGGAGGACGGCAGCCATTGTGCGGAATCGGCGTGGTATCGCGGATCGCCGTGACAGTCAGGCCAGCAGCCTGCAATGCGCGCAAAGCACTTTCGCGACCTGAACCAGGTCCGCGAACGTTTACTTCAACGGTCTGCATGCCATGTTCCATGGCTTTCTTCGCAGCATCCTCTGCAGCCACTTGAGCGGCATACGGCGTGGACTTACGAGACCCCTTGAAACCCATCGTCCCCGCAGAAGACCATGAAATGGCATTCCCTTGCGCGTCGGAGATGGTGATCATCGTATTGTTGAAGCTGGAATTAACATGCACAACGCCGGAAGTGATATTCTTCCGGGCGCGGCGTGATACGCGAGTTGTCTGACGGGCCATCTCTCGAAGATCCTATTTCTTCTTGCCGGCGATCGGCTTGGCTGGGCCCTTGCGGGTCCGAGCGTTTGTATGCGTGCGCTGACCGCGAACCGGCAGGCGCTTACGATGACGAAGACCACGATAGCAACCAAGGTCCATAAGACGCTTGATGTTCATTGATACTTCACGGCGAAGATCACCTTCAACCATGTAGTCGCTATCAATGGTCTCACGGATTTTGATAACTTCCGCATCAGACAGATCCGCCACGCGGCGTTCTGAGGTGATGCCGATCTTTTCACAGATCTCGTTGGCTTTGGCTGCGCCAATGCCATGAATGTAACGCAGCGCGATTGGAACGCGCTTGTTCGTCGGTATATTGACGCCTGCAATACGGGCCAAAGCCAGTCTCCTAATAGTTCAAAAAGAAAGCCGCAGTTCGCACAGCAAAAACACCGCTGCACGCTTGCAGACTCGACCTCTTAACGAAGTGCGTCGTTATAGACGCAACAATTGGTACGTCAACCACTGAATCAGCGGTTCACGCAGTCTCAAACAGCCTCTTTCAAAGCTGCTTCAATTCCCCCACTAACCTCATCGATCGCAGCCATGCCGTCAACCTCACGCAGAATTCCGCGCTCAGCATAAATCGGCACCAATGGCGCTGTATCTTGATTGTATTTTTCCAGGCGGACAGAGAAAGTCGCCGGATTATCATCCTTACGACCCTGCTCTTCAAACCGCTTTGTGACGCGGGTTAGCAAAGCTTGCTCATCGACAACCAGTCGGACGACACAATCGACAGCCTGGTCGCGGCCTTTCAGCAATTCATCCAGAGCTTCAGCCTGACCGACTGTGCGCGGGAAACCATCAAAAATAAATCCCGCTGCGCCCTTATTGGTTTCCAGCTGCTCATCGATCAATGCAATGACGATCTCATCGGACACCAACGCGCCCTCTTCCAGAAT
>CAYGUD010000163.1:0-5706 GCA_964352865.1 uncultured Hyphomonas sp. | reverse complement strand
CAGGGTTGAGGTTACCAGCATCGTCATTGAACACCAGTTGCTCGAACGTCTTGCCTGTCGTGCGTGCCGATCCCGCAATCATATAGGCGACTTGCGATGCTACGGTCAGCAGTCCGCCGCCATTGTATCGTAAATCCAACACAAGGTCAGAGACCCCGGCCGATTGCATGCTCTGCATCGCCAGAATGATTTCTTCTTCTGATGAGAACGGGCTGAATGTATTGAAAAGGATGTAGCCGACTTGTCCCGTAGGCGTGTTGATGATCTCAGTCGTTAAAACCGGCTTTCGGGAAATGTCGGCTGTCGTGATGTCGAACGTTCGTACAGTGCCGTCCGGGTCCTCGACCACAAATTCATGGGTTTCGCCAATCGTTTCTGGTGAGAATAGAAGCGTATTGAGCAGACTTACCTCGGCGCTGGTTGTGAAGCCACTAACCACGCTGGTACCATCTATTTCCAATACTTTCGCGCCGCGAGGAAACGGCACGATGCCGCCAACCGGTGTTGCCGCGGGCGATCCTGGTTCAGTGTATGCGACGCGGATATCGCGTGGCGGAAAACCACGAATGACAGAGAAGCTTGTTCCATATCCAGGATTACCCACAGAATTCCGAGACGCTAGATAATCCTCTGTCGATTGACTGAAGTGGAAATCGTCACGATCTTCGCCGGATGGCTCGACTGCGTTCGTTTTGAGTTCGCCAAAATACACGAGACGGTCGGAAAAACTGTTTGGATTTTGATCAACAACTTCGTCATTCCAAAGGTAAGTTTCTTCGGTCCACGAGCGCAACCAGAACAATTCTTCGATAAGCGATCCAGCTTCATCGGGAAATGGCGTCCCTTCTATGTCAACGCCAGATCGAGGCGCGGCGCATTGATCTTTAAACGTGCTCGCCGCTGCAAACACATTCTGTGTCCAGGTTGGTGCTTGGCTCGCCGGTGGTGGTGGCGAAACAGTTTGGGGCGGCGAAACACTCCCGCCTCCGCCGCCTCCGCCACATGCGGTCAAAACGACCGCACCGGTCATCATTGCGGTGGCTATTGCGAGTTTTGAAAGACTAGATTTTGCCATATGAACGATACTCCAAACTCCAGGTAGATTTCGAAATCCACACAATTGAATTTATAGGCATCATAACCGCCCCTATGCTTGCAAGTCGATTCTTCACTTCGAGCCGCAAATGTGATGCTGGGACTATAAGCTGACGTGAGCGCGATGCTTGACCCGATAAGCTGAAAGTGCTTTAGGCCAGCGCTCACGGTTAAACGTGACTAAAACCGTTTGTGGCAGGGGCCGTCAGCCCGAACCACGAACCCTCTAACCCTGGCGTCTGGATCGAAAGACCACCAGACACCACACCTGCCAGAGAGGCTATCATGGCGAAGAAACTGCTGGGGCAGCTTAAGCTCCAGATTCCTGCCGGTGCTGCAAACCCGTCGCCCCCCGTTGGGCCGGCGCTAGGCCAGCGCGGAATCAATATTATGGAATTTTGTAAGGCCTTCAATGCGAAGACCGAAAAGATGGAAAAGGGCCTGCCTCTTCCTGTCGTCATCGACTATTATCAGGACAAGTCATTCACGTTCATCGTGAAGACCGCGCCAGCTTCGGTTCTGCTCAAAAAAGCTGCCAAGCTGAAGTCCGGATCGAGCGAACCCGGTCGTACCGTCGCTGGGTCTGTGACCAAAGCACAGTGCCGCGAAATTGCGGAAGCTAAAATGGTCGACCTGAACGCGAACGATCTCGATCAAGCAACCAAGATCATCGAAGGCTCTGCCCGTTCGATGGGTCTCGAAGTGGTGGGATAAGAGCATGGCTGGAAAACGTTACCGCGCCGCCGCAGAAACTGTGGATGTGAACACCACTTACAGCGTCACGGACGCTGTGAAACTGGTAAAGTCCAACGCCAAAGCGAAATTCGACGAAACCGTCGAAATCGCTGTGAACCTCGGCGTTGACCCCAAATATGCTGACCAAATGGTGCGCGGCGTTGTTTCGCTGCCATCTGGCACGGGTAAAGACGTTCGCGTCGCTGTGTTTGCACGCGATGCGAAAGCTGAAGAAGCGAAGGAAGCTGGCGCTGAATTCGTTGGCGCAGAAGACCTGATGGAAGAGATCCAGAACGGCAAGTCTGATTTTGACCGCGTCATCGCGAGCCCGGACATGATGTCTGTGGTTGGCCGTCTCGGTAAGATTCTCGGGCCTCGTGGTCTGATGCCTAACCCGAAAGTCGGAACTGTGACGCCAAATGTTGGCCAGGCAGTCAAGGACGCCAAAGGCGGTTCTGTCGAGTTTCGAGTCGAGAAATTCGGCATCATTCATGCCGGCATCGGCAAAGCTTCGTTCACAGAAGATGCGATCGAGAAGAACGTTCGCGCCTTTGTCGGCGCTCTGATGAAGGCCAAGCCAACTGGCGCCAAAGGCACTTATGTCAAGAAGATTGCCCTGAGCTCAACTATGGGCCCAGGCGTCATCATCGACTCAGGTGATGCGATCGCCAGCTAGAAGCGGTTGATTGAGCCAAAATAAAAAACCCGCTGGAGCGCTCCAGCGGGTTTTTCTTTGTCCTATTCGGCGGAGACTTATTCTGCCGCTTGCGGACCATTGAACTGACGGGCGAAGAAATCGTCTTTGCGCCACAATGGACGCTCATCGCGATTAGCCAGTTGCAGCGCGATGCGGGCATTCACTTCCGAGAAGCGCGCTGCGGCATCAAAGTCGAGCGCATTGTCCATATCATCGGAGGGCCGGTGATAGTTTTTCGCAAAGTGCGTGGCCCAGGCTTCGTCGCCGCCATTCGCGAGGCCGGTCGCCAGAAAGACTGCGGGCACGCCAATCTCGACCATCCGGAAATGGTCAGAGCGCGTAAACAGCCCCTGGTCCGGGAAGGGGTCCGGGCTGAGCTGCATGTCCATATCCGCCGCAGCCGCCTGCACCGCTGACTCAATGGTCGAACGATCAGAGCCAAACGCCACGACATCCTCAAAGGCATAAGTCAGGACCGGCATGTCGAGATTAACATTGGCGACCAGACGTGACGCGTCGACGGTTGGGTTCTGGGCAAAATACTGCGCCCCGAGCAGGCCTTTTTCCTCGGCTGTGACAATCAGGAACATAATCGACCGACGCGGCCGCTCACCGGCCATGATCATGCGGGCGACGTCGAGCAAGGTCGAGACACCGGCGGCATTGTCGAGCGCGCCATTATTGATCTTGTCATTCTCGAATGATTTCGAGATGCCGATATGATCGAGGTGAGCTGTGAGCACAATGATTTCATTCTTCAAAACCGGATCGCTGCCTTCGATCATGCCGATGACATTGTCCGACTCGACGACATCCAGGGTTGAGGTTTGCGAGATGGAAATCGTTTGCGGCAGCGTAAAGCCCCGTACCGCGCCGCCTTCTGCTTCAGCGGCGTCCATCAGGGCATCGAAATCCTGGCCAGCGGCTTCGATGAGTTTGCGGCCACCCGCCATCGACAGCGAGGCTCGGGCCTGAATACCTGGCGCGAGCGTATATGTATCACCGTCAGGTCGAAGCCAGCTCATGCGCGCCGCTTCCAATCGGCCTTCGCCAACCAGCCGCGCAAAGGAATAGACTTGTTCGCGTGTTGGTGTGGCCATATTGACAATGCCCACGGCGCCGCGCTTTGAAGCTTCCGCAGTCTTGCGTGAACCGTAAAAGGCACGCTCTTCCGTTTGAATGCCTTTTGGTGTGCCGCCGAGCATGACGACGATTTTTCCGTCAACATCAAGGCCCGCATAATCATCGCGGCCGAGATCCGGGGCGACGATGCCAAAGCCGACAAAAACCGCTTCTGCTGTGACAGAGCTCTCAGCCGCGCGGGTTGAGCCGACCACAACATGATCGACATTGTTTTCGAAACTGATTTCGGCGCCCGTTGCAGTGTCTGTGACCCCGAATGAGAGGGCCTCCGGCACACGGTAACTGCGCTGCAATGGAACGGTCTGGAAATAACTGCCATCGGTTCCAGCCGGTGCGACACCAAGCTCTTCCAGTTGCGCCGCGACATAAGCCGCTGCCGTGTCATAGCCAGCTGTGCCAGCTTCGCGGCCTTCCAGCGCATCATCGGCAAGGAAGCGCATATGCGCCTCGATGGTCTCGGCGCTCGGCACTAGATTCGATTGTGCCGGCGCTGACGTGACCGTGATGGATTCGACGGCTGCGTCGGTATTGCCTGAATCCTGGCAGGCGCCTGCAAGCAGAAGGGCACTTAAGGCGAGGCCTAATTTGATCTTCATAATGTTCCAGCTCTTTCATTTTGATTTTGGGATTATCCAGAACGCGCGCAGACAGATTTGTCCAGTCCGGACGCGTGGGGCGATATCGAGGTTTGGAGCGTTGTGATTGGCGGAGAGAAGCGGCCTTTGGATGACAAATAACTGACTATTTCGGAATGCCCTTGACTTTTCTGTTTTTAGGGCTTGCGCGCTTGTGGATGAAAGGTTAAGGAACGCGGCTTGCGGGAGATTGACGAGTCGTCGGTCTCCCGTTTCCTGTCCGAGACCATGGGTCGCTTTTTCGAAAGCATAAATCCCCTGATAGACGGGGTGATGCAGGTTGGTCTGTGTGTTTCACAGATTGGACTGGTCTGCTGAGACCCTGGGCAGGCGCTAGAGGTAGCGTCTACGCTACCAAAGGCAACCCCAGGTGTCCGGATGGTCCGGTCGCCTTGTTTGAAGGAGATCCGTAATGGATAGAGCCGGAAAAGCCGAAGCCATCAAATCGCTGGAAGGCGTTATTGCTGACTCAGGCAGTGTCATCGTGGCACGTTATACCGGTCTTACAGTTGCGGAGATGACCGAGTTTCGTAGTAAACTGCGCGAGCAGGGTGCGACAGCGAAGGTGGTCAAGAACCGTCTCTTTAAGAAAGCGCTTGATGGAAAAGGCGGCGACGCGGCAGATGCCATGTTTACCGACCAGACTGTGATTGCGTTTGCTGAGGATCCAGTTGCTGCGGCAAAGGGCGCCTCTGAGTTCGCTAAAGATAATGACAAGCTCGTTATCATTGGTGGTCTCATGGGAGATGACATTCTTGATAATGCGGCCGTGGAAGCGCTCGCTAAAATGCCATCCCGCGAGGAACAGATTGCAACTATCGTTGCCCGTCTCATGGGTCAGGCAAGTCAGATTGGTCAGCGCATCAACGCGCCAGGTCAAGGTCTGGCAGGCGCTGTCAACATGATTGGCGAACAAGCGGCGGCATAAGGTCAAACCCACAACAAAGACCAGCAAACAAACATCAACCCGTAACAGGAAATCAGAACAAATGGCTGATATCGCAAAACTAGGTGAAGAGCTCCTGGGCCTCACCATTCTAGAAGCAAAAGAACTTAACGACTTTCTTGAAGAGCGTGGCATTAAAGCTGCGGCAGCAGTAGCTGTTGCTGGCCCGGCTGCAGGCGGCGACGCCGGCGCAGCAGCTGAAGAGAAAGACGAGTTTGACGTCGTGCTGACTGATGCAGGCGCCAAGAAAATCAACGTGATTAAAGTTGTCCGCGAAGTCGTGGGCGGCCTTGGTCTGAAAGAAGCCAAAGAGCTCGTAGAAGGCGCTCCGAAGCCGATCAAAGAAGGCGTCGCAAAAGCCGAAGCCGAAGAAATCAAGAAGAAGTTCGAAGAGGCCGGCGCAACTGTCGAGCTCAAGTAACGCTTCTGCCCTCGCATGAGGGTTGTAAAGTAAA
>CAYGUD010000162.1:0-5729 GCA_964352865.1 uncultured Hyphomonas sp. | reverse complement strand
CGCCAGGCGTTCGAGTTCCTTGGCGACCCGCAGGATTGGCGTATCAATGCCAAGCTCGTCGAGCACTTCGTGCGCGGTTTTCTGCATGACAGTCGCGCGTGGGTCATAATTCTTGTAAACGCGGTGACCGAAGCCCATCAGACGGAAGCTGTCTGATTTGTCTTTCGATTTCTCGATAAATTCAGGGATGCGGTCGACCGTTCCGATTTCGCGTAGCATGTTCAGACACGCCTCATTGGCGCCGCCATGACTTGGCCCCCAGAGCGAAGCGCAACCTGCAGCAATCGCCGCATATGGGTGGGCACCAGACGAGCCGGCAAGACGTACGGTAGAGGTCGAGGCATTTTGCTCGTGGTCAGCGTGCAAGATGAAAATCTTGTCCATCGCGCGCGCCAGGGTCTGGCTGGTCTTGTATTTCTCTGCGGGTACAGAGAAGCACATGCGCAGGAAGTTTTCGCCGTAAGACAGCTCATTCACAGGATCCACAAAACGTTGGCCTTGTGTGTATTTGTAAATGCGGGCCGCCAGGGTCGGCATTTTCGCAATCAGGCGGATATAGGCCAGGTTGCGCTCTTCCGGGTCAGAGCTGTCCATCGCGCCGGGATAGAACGCAGACATAGCGCCGACAGTGCCGGTCAGCATCGCCATTGGATGACTGTCGCGTCTGAAGCCGTCGAAGAAGCGGTCCATTTGGGTGTGTAGCAACGTGTGCTGCGTCACCAGTCCGTTAAACTGGCTAAATTCGTCTTGGGTCGGCAGCTCGCCATTGAGCAGAAGATAAGCCACTTCGAGGAAGCCGGACTGTTCGGCCAGTTGATCGATTGGATAACCGCGGTGCAGGAGGATGCCCTTCTCACCGTCAATGAAAGTGATCTGGCTTTCGCAAGAGCCGGTGGAGGTAAATCCTGGGTCCAATGTAAAAACGCCTGCTTCGGCGTACAGGCGTTTCACGTCAACGACGTCGGGTCCGAGGGTGCCGCTAAAAATCGGCAATTCAATTGTCTTGTCTTTGACGTTTAATGTCGCGGTTCCGGTCTGTTTTGTCTTGTTGATCATCATAGCCCTCTCACATCTCTTTCCGTTCACCTGCATTTAAGCAGGAAGGTGTTTCCCAATTCTCTCCAGAACTTCATCGCGTCCAAGCCAATACATGACTGGCGCGAGATCTGGCGCCGGCAGCCCGCCGGTCAGCGCGGCCCGCAGCGGCGGACCGACCTGTCCCATAGATAGTGTGTGCGCTGCACAATACGACTCCAGGACAAGCTGTAACGCTTCAATAGTCCATGAATCCGTTTGGTCTAGTGCCTCACGGAGATCTGACAAACGATTGATCCCGTCTTCGCGCAGTGACTTCCGGGCATTCTTGTTGAGATTGTCGGCATTACTATCCCACAAAAACCGGCAAGATTCAGCCAATTGCGGGAGAGTTTGCCCTCGTTCCTTGAGTGTTGGAATGGCATGCTGCAGGCGCTCAGTCAGTTTTTCAGATGGATCTGTGAGGGCCGCGATTTCCGGCGCCAAAAGGGTCAATAGGCGGGTTTCGTCAATCGTACGGATAAAATGAGCATTCACATCGCCAAGCTTTTCCAGGTCTAACCGGCCTGGCGCTTTGTTGATGTCTGCGAGGTCGAAAACGGCAGCGGCCTCTTCGATGGTAAAGATTTCCTGGTCACCATGGCTCCAGCCGAGACGCATCAGGTAGGAATTCATGGCTTCAGGCAAGTATCCCATGTCGCGATAGGCCAAAGTCGACAGCGCGCCATGGCGCTTGGACAGTTTGGCGCCATCAGAGCCATGAATCATCGGCACATGGGCAAATTCCGGAACCTGCCAGCCCATCGCGAGATAGATTGGCAATTGCCGGAATGAATTGCGGAAATGGTCATCGCCGCGAACGACATGCGTGATGCCCATATCATGGTCATCGACCACAACGGCGAGCATATAAGTGGGCGTGCCATCAGCGCGCAGTAGAATAAGATCGTCAATCTCGGTGGTCTTGAGAGTGACTTCGCCCTGGACGTGATCGACAATCGTGATTGTCTCATCATCAGGCGCGCGCAGCCTTACTGTGTAAGGCGCGTCTGAGGATGGCGCTGCACCGCCATCTCGCCATGGCGAGCGATACGGCGCCAACAGCGCATCAGCTTCAGCCCGCAAGGCTTGCTGCGCGGCGTCGTCCAGCCCGTCCTGTTTTGCCGCAGCCCGTTTTGCTTCGCCCGCTTCGCGCCGGGCTTGCAGCTCCTCCGGGGTCGCATAGCAGCGGAATGCATGACCCGTTTCGATCATTCTGAGCGCACACGCGGCATGGCGATCAGCGCTCTGGCTTTGATATGTCGGGGCTTCGTCAGCATCCAGTCCGAGCCAGGCCATGCCATCGAGAATGGCTTGTGTCGCTTCGTCTGTAGACCGCTTCTTGTCCGTATCTTCGACGCGCAAGAGGAATTTGCCGCCATGGCGTTTGGCCAGCAGATAGTTGAACAAAGCTGTCCGGGCGCCGCCAATATGCAGCATGCCGGTAGGCGAGGGAGCAAAACGTGTAACGACTGTCATCGACTTAATTTCGACCGTGGATTCAAGCTACTGGGATTTTCTTTCCCGCTTCAACACGCTCTGCTAAGGTTTCGCAAGGGGCGGGGAGGAAAGATGCAGCGATTTCCGCTGTCCGCGATCCGGCTGAAGCTTCAATTACGCGGCCCATTGGTGTTCGCGATCGGCATGATGATTGGGGCCGGTTGGTACTTCTCGATCAATTTTGAGCCGTCCATGACCGGATTGCTGATTTTCGCGAGTTTGGGCTTCAGTTTTTTCATCTGGGCCGTGCGGCGGACGATGCCAAGCATCGCGGTTGCCGCCTTGATGCTCTTGACGGGTTCGCTCTCAGGGGCGGTTAGCGGCAGTTTCGCGACCCACCGCGCCCATCATGCCGCCATACAGAAACCGCTCGGCCCGGTCCTGGTCGAGGGCTGGATCACAGAGGCGCAACCCGCCCGGCGCGGGGTTCGATTGGTGTTGCGCGTGCATTCGATCGATGGTCTGGACCGCGCGCAGACGCCGAGAATTGTCCGCGTTACGCATATTTCTTCTTTAAAAACAGAGCCGGGACGCTTTGTCAGGTGCTGGGCCGTGCTACGTCCGCCGCCCGCGCCAGTGATCGCGGGTGATTATGATTTCGCGCGCCAGGCCTGGTATGCCGGCCTCGGGGCTGTCGGTTATGTCCAGGGGCGCTGCCGCGGCGGCGTTTTGGGGCGCCCCGTAGCGATCGCGGAACGCGTCAGACTCCGCATATCCGAGGGACGACGAAATCTGGCAGTGCATGTAGAGAGAGCCTCTGGTGAGCGTGCTGGCGGCTTCGCTGCGGCTCTGGCGTCCGGAGATCGTAGTTTCATGAATACTGCCGATCAGGAGGCGTTGCGCGGCTCTGGGCTGGCGCATCTATTGGCCATATCCGGTCTGCATATGGGGATTGTTGGCGGCCTGGTCTTCTTGATTGGCTGGCGGACGCTATCGCTGATCGAACCTGTAGCCTTGCGCTGGTCTGTGAAGAAACCCGCGGCGGGCTTTGCGCTCATTGCCTGCGCGTCGTACCTGATCATTTCCGGCGCCAGTGTGTCGACGCAGCGGGCGTTTATTATGGCCGCGATTATTTTCGGCGCGGTGCTTCTTGATCGCACGGCACTCAGTCTGCGATCACTCTCAATCGCGATGATCGCGGTGCTGATTCTAGCGCCGTGGAGTGTCCTGACGCCCGGGTTTCAAATGTCATTTGCCGCCACAGGCGCCTTGATCGCGACTTATGAAGTCTGGCAAAAACGCCTCCGCGACACACCGAATACGCGGCGGCGCGGAGTTTCATTCTGGCTGAAATCTCTGTTCGTGACATCGGCGGTCTCGAGTCTGGCGACGATGCCATTCGCAATGTATCACTTTGGCCGTGTAGCGGGGCTGGGCTTGGTCGCGAATCTTGCCGCAATGCCAATTGTGTCTCTGGTCAGTGCGCCTTTCGCGGCGGCTGCACTACTCCTGGCCCCGCTGGGGCTTGATGGTTGGGCGCTACGCGGGTTCGGCCTGTCGCTTGAGTGGATATTGACGATCGCGCATTATTTTTCCGGCTTCGGCGCGGCGCAATCAAGCGCATTTCCGCCCATGCCGGCCTTTAGTCTGGTCGGGTTTTCTGCCGCGATTATAGCATACTGCCTGTTTGATCAGATGAGATCTCGCACGATCAGCCTGTTCTGTATTGGAGCGCTCTCAATAGCGGTTTGGCTATTCGCAGCACGAGATCGCATCCATTGGGCGCCCTCCGGTGAGCTATTCCTCGAGCATTCTAGCGGCCGGGTGCAGCGCGTTGGGATCATTGAGGGCGATGGCCTGGGGCCATTGCGGTTCGTAGACGTTCCGGTGAGCCATCGCTGCCAGCCAGGGCTGATCTGTGACGTGGATTTTAAAAAAGAGACGATCACGTATCTCGACCCTGAACTGGACGAGTCGTTGTCGACCCCCAAATCGACTGTCGTGCTATCGCGCCAGTCCACGCCGCAGAACACGGCAGAGGATGTGCCTATCATCCAATGGTCAGACGTCGTTCGCGAGAATGGTGTAACCCTGGAGCGCCGCAACGGGCGCTGGATCAAACTCGATAAGCCCGAGTGCGGGCACCGGGCGTGGCGCCCGTGCCTGAAAGACTAGTTCCGTTCAAGCCTATTCATATTTTCGGATTAGCGCCACCAATCGGCCCTGAACGCGGACACGGTCCGGTCCGAAAATTCGTGTCTCGTAAGCTGGGTTTGCCGCTTCAAGGGCGACTGAGGCGCCCTTTTTGCGTAGGCGTTTCAAAGTCGCTTCTTCATCATCAATCAGCGCCACAACAATATCGCCAGAATTGGCGCTTTCTGTGCGCTTCAGAATGACAATATCGCCGTCGAGAATGCCCGCATCGATCATTGAGTCGCCTTTGACTTCCAATGCGTAATGGGCGTCGCTATCGGCATATTCTTCTGGCGGCGTGACGCGATCGACCTCGTTCTGAATCGCCGCGATTGGGACACCGGCTGCGATACGGCCGAGCACAGGGATCGTGTTGCGCCCCATTTGCGGGCTTTGCGATCCAACCACACTTGGCCGGAAAGCCTGGCGTCCACGAGGCGGCGCAGCGGGCGTCGCTGAGTCCGGCATTTTCAGCACTTCCAGAGCGCGGGCACGATTGGCGAGGCGACGAATAAATCCGCGCTCTTCCAAAGCCACGATCAAGCGGTGGATACCGGATTTAGAGGCGAGATTGAGCGCTTCTTTCATTTCATCAAAGGACGGCGATACGCCATCTGCCTTGATGCGTTCATGAATGAATAGAAGCAGCTCTTTTTGTTTGGTAGTAAGCACGAAATATCTCCGCAATAACGAATCTGTTCTCTTTATGTTTATTCTCGTTCTGTTCTTTTGTCAAATTCATTCCGAAGCATGCTCATAATGTGTGTGTCCCAGACCTCGTCATGGATCGGCGTCGTTTCGCGCCGTGTGCCTTCAAGAACGAATCCGGCGCGGTCATAGGTTTTGATCGCAGTCGTGTTGTGGGAATAGACCAGTAAATCTGCACGATGGACCCAGTCGCGATGAAACGCGCGATCCAGAATGAGCTTCATCAATGCGGGGGCGGTCCCGTGTCCGCGTTGCGCGGGCGCAAGGGCAATCCGCCCAATGCCTGCGGTTCTGAGTCTGCGATTGAGCGACAG